>JBPYFC010000001.1:0-9485 GCA_051984705.1 Chthoniobacterales bacterium
CCTTTATTGAAGCGTAGCGATACATCTTGTACCTCCAGGTGACGGATGATGTTTCGTTCTTCCTCGATGATTCCTTCGGTAAAATCGCACCGTAGGATCTGGCCGGTATCAATCCGGATGATATCGCCATCAACCAGCTGGGCTGTGTTGCGTACGATAGTTTCACGCACCATGATCGGCCGATTCGCCCGTAGCACCTCTAACGTCCCGACTTTGCGATCGTAATCGCACGAAATTTTCAACAGAACTTCGCCACTCGTTCCCTGACTCAGCAAAATGTCGTCCTCCTCCAGCAATGAGGGATCGTTCGAGACCAGATATGTTGACTTAGAAGCCTTGAGAGGGAATCGACCACCCATCGCTCTCGCGCGCCTGCGCAGGTCGACTAACGGCAACTCTGTGGAGTTATCGAAAATGATTCGATCTTCCAGGGTGCCCGAAACGACCGTGTCGGCTGCCAGAGGGACGCCATTCAAACTGGCCGCGACATTCTTAAGAGCTCTAACCTGAACGTTGAGACCGAACTGGACTTCAAGGCAGCTGTCTCGGTTACGCGACTTTTCTAACTGCACTTCGTCATTCGATGTGACGGTGACGAACGTGCGCGTGATCGAAACGTTCTTTTTAGCGTTGAAATAGAAAATGAGATCCTGATGGCTGATAACCGATTCATCCATCAAGACGCGTTGTCCGGGATAAATCCGGCAGAGCTCGCCTCTGGTTAGCGCACGGCCACGAACAACGACTGAGCGCGCCGTCAGATTCTTTAGAAGAATCAGATCATGATACCGATAGGCAATTAACCGTTCGTCTGTATTCAATTCCTTCAGCTGGACGTCGGCGGCCGAGCCATTCCCGAAAACGATCGATTCCAGCGGCGACGCGCCCTTTTGATAGACAGAGGGGTCTGCCATATCAGCCGAATTCAGCTGATAAACGATGTCGATAGCCTGGGCCGCCATGCCCAATTGCGACATGAATGAGTAGTACGAAATCACCTGTTCCTGCTGCATACCCGCTCTTGCGATCAGATCGTAGAGCTGTACGCCCAGCATGATCTTACGATCGGGACTCAGCTCCTCGGCCAGGCGTTTGGCCATGACCGACAAATCTTGAGGCTCGTTTAGCGCCTTTTGAAATAGGGTGCGTAGCTCTGAATAAACCGCTTCCGGGTAGTCGTATCGGAGGAATCCCAGGCTCGAATCGATCTCTTCCTCAAGAACTTTGCCGTCGACCTTGGTGAATCCAGCTAAAACCTGGATCAGGAGAGGCAGGAGATTGCGGCCATCGGTTTGTTTACGGCGCTTCCGTCGAAGGCGTCGTAAGGTCAAATACGCAAAATCCTGTGCTTTACGAGAGAGCGGTCTTGTTTTTTTGGCGGGCGCTTCCGGCGTCTGCAATAGTGACATGGATCTTTTTAAGCTATCGCGTTATTGGGCAGGTTCCAAGCCGTGAATCGAGCGGCATCGAGCGAGACCGAGCGGCATTGAACGGGATCGCCGGCAGAGCGTTGCCCCGAGAATAGACCGCTTTTGTTGATCAAAATTCACTCAGCCAGGCAGTCAGCAAGTGCGCAGCTTGCTCGTATCTCGGCGATGCCGCTCGATCTCGCTCGATGCCGCTCGATGAATCCACTGGAACCCGGATCATGGAACGTTTACAATACGATAACTGATGTAGTTCGCGCCACCCATGCCTTTGCTTTCGAGTTTTAATGAGGGTCGCCCGGTAACATATTTTCGCGGGCACCCGATCTATTATGCGACGCTGTTGACGATTGCTTACAGCGTCGGCGTCGTCGTGACCTTTCTCGCTAAGGCATCAGGGAACTGGAGCCTGCTGGTGGCTATGCTTGCCCTCGATTCCGGCCACTCAATTTTCGGCGGTCGCCTCTGGCAGGTGTTGACTTATTCGTTCATCGATTTTCCGAGCTTCTTTACCATTCTCGGTTTGTTGTTCCTGTATATCTCTGCTGTAGAAGTTGAGAAATACATCGGAAAGACCCGATTTCTGACACTGTACGGTATTATTTTGCTAATCCCGGTTGTGTCATTGACTGCGGTCGGAATGGCCCTGGGATACCAGATGGTTTACTTCGGGAATACCGAAGTTGCTATTGGGCTGTTCATTGCATTTTGTACTCTCTATCCTGGCGTTCAGTGGTTCGGGTTTATCACCGCAAGGTGGCTGGCGATTGCCAGCTTGGCGCTTGCCACCGTATCCGATATGGCGGCGGGCGCGTACATTTCTGTTGGTGAACTCTGGCTGATCTGTAGCTTTTCTTTTGGTTATATTCGTTTTCTCCAACGAGGGGGCGAGTTGCCTTCGTTTTCGTTTCCCTCCTTTCGGCGCCGGCCGAAGCTGCGTGTTGTCCCGAGGAGCCGCCCTCAACCAACGCGCAAACCGACAAACGAGCCTACCGAAATCGACTCTTTGTTGGATAAAATCTCGCAACATGGTCTCAGCAGCCTGAGTCCGGAAGAACGGGCCGCCCTGGAGCGAGCCCGCGCGAAGCTGCTTGAGAAAGACCGCAAATAGCCGAGCTATTTCGCGGACGACACACGGAATGCAAATCGAGCGGTTGCGCCAGATTGTAGAACGGCTTCGAGCGCCTGATGGTTGTCCGTGGGATCGTGAGCAGACTCACCAGAGTCTTAAACCGCATTTGCTCGAGGAATGTTATGAGCTGTTCGATGCAATCGACGCCCAAAATGACAGCGAACTGAAAGAAGAATTGGGTGATTTGCTGTTGCAAGTGGTGATGCATGCTCAAATGGCGTCAGAAGAGCAACGATTTACGTTGGATGACGTTGCTGAACGCACTGCGGACAAACTGGTGAACCGGCATCCGCATGTGTTCGGGGAAAACCGATTGCCAAATAGTGATGCTGTCCTCAAACAGTGGGACGCGATCAAGCGGGGGGAAAAGCATCAGCGAAAATCGGCTCTCGACGGAGTCCCGAAAAACCTGCCGGCGCTAGCCAAAGCGCAGAAAGTGCAAACAAAAGCCGCGCGTGTCGGCTTCGATTGGCAAGAACCGAACGAGGTACTTGCGAAGATCCATGAAGAGATCCGGGAGATCGATTCAGCCTCTGGGAAAGAATTGGCGGACGAGATCGGCGATGTCTTATTCGCCGTGGTAAATTTTGCGCGCAAGCACAAGCTGGACGCCGAACAGCTGCTGGCAGGAGCGACCGCAAAGTTTTCGAAGCGGTTCCAAGCGATGGAGAGCCTGGCAGAGGCTAGCGGGCTCGAGCTGAGCGAGCTTACCCTGGAGCAAATGGATGCGCTGTGGAACAAAGTGAAAGCGAAGGCGGAGGAATAGGGGTGGCGGATCAGGGGTCCAGGTCGCGCAGGAGCGCGAACCCTACCGGCGATCGCTCTTTCACCAGAATTGGTAGGGTTCGCGCTCCCGCGCGACCTGGGCCCCTGACCCGCCATGTTCATCGCCAGGCTCGCCCGGCTGAGCCTGTCGACGGCAATCTCGGCGGCGCCGAACCCCAAAAACGCTCTCGAGTTTGCCTCTCGGCCCGCCCAACCGTAGATTGTTTGATGCCTGAAACACCATTTCCATCGCCAGAAGAACTCCAGAAGAAGATTCAGGAGTTCATGAAGACGAATTTCGGCGATAAGGTCTCCGTCTCAGCGTTTACGCAACAGGCCCCCACGGACGAACCGCCCGAAGAGCATCATCACGCAATCGATCCGTTCGAATTTAATGCAACGCCCAAACAGATTAAGGCGCATCTCGATCGATTTGTGATCCAACAGGATGAAGCTAAGAAGACTCTTTCCATCGCCGTTTGCGACCATTATAACCACGTCAACCGTGTTCGCCGTCTGGAAAAAGAAGATCCAGTGGCAGCCGAAGCGCTCGAGTACAGCAAAGGCAACGTGCTTCTGCTCGGGCCGACCGGCGTTGGTAAGACCTATTTAGTCAAACACATCGCTGATCTGATCGGTGTGCCGTTTGTCAAAGCGGATGCTACAAAGTTCAGCGAGACCGGTTATGTGGGCGGTGATGTAGAAGATCTCGTCCGCGATCTCGTACAAAAGGCTGACGGTAATGTGCAGCTGGCCCAGTACGGGATTATCTATGTAGACGAAATCGACAAGATTGCTGCCACCATCAATATCGCGGGGCGCGATGTCAGCGGGCGCGGTGTCCAGACGACGCTTCTGAAACTAATGGAAGAGACAGAGGTACCGCTTCGCAACCCGATGGACATCCAGTCCCAACTCCAGTCAGCACTGGAATTCCAGCGACGCGGCAAAGCGAAAAAAGAGGTCGTTAATACGCGACACATTTTGTTTATTAGCAGCGGTGCTTTCGATCGCCTGAAGGATCAAGTTGCTCGCCGCCTTCGCCAAGCGAGCATTGGGTTCAGCGCAGAACCGATCGCAGACAGCGAAGCGGCGGTACTCCGCTCGGCATCGACTCGTGATTTCATCGAATATGGATTTGAGCCCGAATTCATCGGCCGGCTGCCGATTCGGGTTGTCTGTGAAGAACTGACCAGCGACGATCTTTTCGCCATCCTGAAAACATCGGAAGGTAGTATCATCAGACAATACGTTCGCGCTTTCGAAGCCTTCGGGATCGAGATCCAATTCCATGACGATGCCCTGCGCGAAATAGCTTCGCAAGCAGCACGCGAAGGAACTGGGGCGCGTGGACTTGTCACTGTTTGTGACCGGTTGTTTAGAGACTTTAAGTTCGAGCTACCAGGCTCTGGAGTACGGAAGCTTGATGCAACGCTCGATCTAGTGACCAACCCGAGAGCAGCTTTAAAGGATGTGCTGGAACGAGCCTATGCGGAGGCAGAACTCAATCAGCTGGACATGGTTCGCCAATTCGCCGCCGTCTTTTCGCAGAAATATGGAGTGAATTTCGAGATCGAAGAACCTGCCGTCGCAAAGATAGTCCAGCAGGCGCGAGAAGCCGGCAAAAATCCGACGGAATATTGTACACAACTGTTTAAAGACTATCCCTACGGTCTGAAGCTGTTGCGCGACAGAGACAGCAATTTGCATTTCGTCGTTCCAATCGAAGCATTGGAGGATCCGGACAAGTTCTTAAGCGAAAGGGTGGTGGAGTTCTACCGTCAGGCTAAGCCGGAAGAGGCGGTCCCGAAGCCGCTGTAGGGCACCCCGAGGACGAAGACGAGGAAGATCCCGCTCGATCTCGCCCGATGCCGCTCGATAAAATATGCAACGCACAGAATACCCAGCACTGGTTCAGGAATTAATCCGGCAGCTTCGGCGGATGCCGAGCGTCGGACCGCGTAGCGCGGAGCGAATGGCTCTCTGGATGATCCAGCAAAAAGATGCGCGGACCGGAGAGATCGCGAAAGCGATCACTGATGCCGTCGCTGGGATTCGGCCATGTGTGCAGTGCGGTTTCTTTTCGGAAGCTGAGCGCTGCGCGATCTGCTCTGATCCGGGCCGGGATAGGGAATTGCTCTGCGTCGTAGAGCAGCCGACGGATATACTCTCTTTGGAACGCACTGCCGCTTTCCTGGGGCTTTATCACGCGCTGGGCGGACGCCTTTCTCCTCTTGATCACGTTGGTCCAGAGAATCTGAGGATCGATGCGTTGATCGAACGTGTTAAAACCGAGCGACCGAAAGAAATCATTCTGGCCGTGGGCTCCGATGTAGAAGGGGAGGCTACTGCGAGTTATTTGGCAGAGACGCTGGCCTCGCAAGACATACGCATCACGCGAATCGCCCAAGGACTACCTGCCGGTGTCGGCCTCGAGAACGCTGACGAGCTGACCTTGACGCGTGCCTTCATTGGACGCAAAGCAATCGAAAGGTGAACTCAGAACCCAGAACTCCGAACCTGGAACGCGGAACCCGGAGCCCGGAGCCCGGACCGTCCGACGACGTGTCCGCCGTAGCCTTGGCGGAGGCGGAAGCCTTGGCGAAGTCGGAAACCCGATCTCGCATCCTTGTAGCAATGTCTGGCGGCGTCGATAGCAGTGTTGCTGCACTGCTGCTCCATCGCCGAGCGCAGCCTATCGAGGGCGCCTACATGAAGAACTGGATCAATGAAGAGAACATTGTCGGGGACTGTCCTTGGCAGCAGGACATCGAGGATGCGCGTGCCGTCGCGGAACACCTCGGAATCCCGTTCCGAGTTGTGAACCTCATGCAGGAGTATCGAGCACGCGTGGTAAAATATCTGCTCGACGGATACCAGGCTGGGATTACGCCGAATCCCGATGTCATGTGCAATCGCGACATGAAATTTGGTGTCTTCCTGGAATTGGCGCGTGCACAAGGATTTAGCGCCGTTGCGACTGGTCATTATGCCCGACGAACTCAGGCATCGGATGGGTCATGGGACATTCTGGAAGGGCCAGATAAAAGCAAAGATCAATCCTATTTTCTCGCGTTGCTTCGACAAGACCAGATCGCTGCGGCCAGGTTTCCGGTGGGAGACCTGCACAAAACAGAGGTACGCGAACTTGCAACGAAATTCGAGCTGGCTACTGCGGCGAAGAAAGATAGTCAGGGGATCTGCTTCATCGGCGAAGTCAAAATGAGCGACTTCTTACGGACATTCGTCCCGGACAACCCGGGCGTAATTCGCAACCGGAAAGGGCAGGCGCTGGGTCATCACAAAGGACTGCATCTCTACACGCTCGGCCAGCGACGTGGCCTTCGGGTGCCATCGAACACTCCGCACGAAGCGTATGTAGTTGTCGAAAAGCGATTCGATTCAAACGAGTTGATCGTCGCATTTGATCGCTCGGACGCAGAAGGCCTTTATGCGCGAAGGTGCAGGATCAGCAGCGTCTCGTTCACGAACAAGCCCATCCTGGCGAGGACCAAGATTTCTGCAAAACCGCGTTATCGCGCAAAAGCTGCTCCAGTAATTTTCGATCCGATCGAACACCAGAGTGCGTTTCTAGAGTTCGATGTTCCGCAGCGGGCACTGACGCCGGGACAAATCTGCGCGTTATATGACGGTGAGACACTTTTGGGAGGAGGCGTATTCGAGGAAATCATCGGTTAGCAGTCGATGTCGCGAATCCGATACGTCGCATAAGTCCTATCGGTCTCATATGTCCAATCCTTCCCAACCCTACCCCAAACGGTTTGCAGTGGCGGTCGCCGCCTCCTTTTGCTCGCTCGCCGCCCTTGGCACGCTCGCTTTGATCCTGGCAAACGGTGTCAACGTTCCCTTTTCTGATGAGTGGTGGTATTCGGCCATGGTGCAGAAAGTAAGGCTCGGCGAAGCGACAATCGCGACGTTCTGGTCGCCAAATAACGAGCATCGAATGTTCATTCCGAAGGTCGAGTTTTCGGTTCTAGCGCTGCTGACGCACTGGAACTCGAAGACAATGATGGTCTTCCAATGGGTTGTAATGGTTGTTGCCGGAGCCCTGCTATTTGTTGCGTTCCGGAAAATATATCCTCCATCTCGTCCGCTTTTGTGGGTGGGCACTGTCATTGCAGCGCTGGCTATATTTTTCGGCGGCGTGCAGCACGAAAATTGGCTTTGGGCTTTTCAGTTTGCGTTCTTCTTTATCCAAACTTGCGTGATCGTTTCGATATTTGCGATCAGCGGCTGGACCGGCCCTTTCTGGTTGAGAGTCGTCATAGCGAGCCTCTTTGCATCAGCCGCTAGCTTTTCATCTGCCCAGGGTTTGTTGATCTGGCCCACACTGGTTTTAGCGATGATTCTAACCGGCGAATCGAAGGATAGAAAAATTACCGGTACAATCTTCCTGATCGCACTGACGGTGCTAATCGCTTGGATTTACTTTCGCGATCTTCGGATTGCGCCAGATGATCGTCTGCGGTTGCCGCTTTCGAAATTGCTCACGAAACCGAAAGTGGTGCTGCACGGATTTTTCGGACTCGTGGGCGATCCTTTAGTTTATTGGGCGCCGCACATTGGGAGACTGGCTCTGGCGTGGCCGGTCGGCCTGATGGTGACAGCGATATTCGTCTGGTTAAGTGTTGGGCTCATCCGCGATCCCCATTCGCGGGCAACCGCAGCGCCTTGGATCGCCTTAGGTTTTTATGGCTTCTGCTTTTGCCTGGTAACAGTCTTCGGCAGGCTGGGGGGAGGCTATAATTTGTTCTTTCTTACCAGCCGCTACACAACGCATCCGACGCTAATTGCGGTAGCTGTTCTTGCTCTAAGTCTGATTGCAATTACATCGCCCGTCTCAGAAGCTTTTCGCCATCACCGCTCCTTCAGCAGAGCGGGTTTTGCTTTGGCCTTCATCCTATTAACGCTGGCAGTCGTTGGCGATGTCGACGCCTTCCGCGAGGGTGCGACTGATGCTCAAAATCGATCATTCGCAAAAAACTTGATTCCTTTCTATCGATATTTCGATCCGACAATCGACGGAGTCAGAAACGGGCCGTTCTATACCCTCTGCCCATTAAAAGGAAGAGGGATTTTTGAGGTAGGATTGGAGCCGCTCTGTCGCGACGGTTTCTTCGGCGAAGTTCGGAACGCGCGTTTTATCGAGACTCAACCGGATGCGACAGGATCCTACCGCATATCGCATTCATCAAAAGGACATGATGAATCAGAGCTGGTCTGGGTCTTATCCGGAACGATATCTTCGAAGAAGGAGCTGATCGATAAAACACTATTTATACGCCCAGTCGGGGCAGGGATGTTCATGACTGCAACCCGATTGGAACCAAGCCGTGGAAACCGGATTCCGCAATACGTTTGGCGGGTCACTCTATCCTCGCTCATTCTGTCGGATCCAAAAACTCCGCTGGAGTTTTGGACGTATGATCGGGCGTCTAATGCGTTTAAATTGGTCGACACTACGCCGGTATTGGCCACAACGGATTAGCGCGTTATCGACAACGTTATGTTGGACTCCGCCCGACCGGTTGCCATCGGCTCATCTCGCAGAACCTTCTTGAATTGTCGTTACCTCGAATGCTTGAGTCTCTCATCTCATGCTCACTAAGCTCGTGCTTCGCGATTTTCGTTGCTTTCAGAATCTCGAAGTCGAGTGCCATCCAGAGCTTACCTGTTTTGTTGGTCCGAACGCTGTCGGAAAAACTTCTCTGTTAGAAGCAGTCTCGGTCTTGACCCGTCTTCAATCGCCTCGGACCAATTCGTTGGCCCAATTGATACGGCTTGGCGCAAAAGGACTGGTAACGGATGGGTTCGTCTCCGATTATCATTTGCAATTTTATTACAGCGCTACTCGGCGGAAATTGGCTCTGGATGCGGTTGAACAAAAGGATGCAAAAGCTTATCTCGATGTCGCCCACATCGTTTATTTCGCTAACTCCGATATCGAGCTCGTCCACGGAAGCGCAGACATCCGCCGCCGGTTCCTGGATTTCGTCGGGGTTCAACTTTTCAAGAACTACCGAGAAGTTCTGCGGTCGTACGAAAAAGCGCTTCGCTCCAGAAATCTTTGTTTGAAAGTGATTCCTGCGCGGCCGCGTGAAGTCGCTGCATACACAAAGCCGCTATTGAAGTTTGGTCAT
>JBPYFC010000002.1:0-7047 GCA_051984705.1 Chthoniobacterales bacterium
ACGTGTCGGGCCGTAGCCTTGGCGAAGGACGAGGTCGCTGAGTAACGCAGGGTCTCGGATTTCAATCTTGCTTCCTCAGCGTTCCTCCGCGTCCTCTGCGCGAGACCAATATCGTCGCATTGGCTCCACAATATGCCATTGTGGTTGCAGCTTCGCCGCGCTGCGATCTTTGCGGCCTTCTGTTCAAATATTCGAAGACTTCGCCCTGTCTTCCTACTTGGATGAGGGCTGGTACTTCTTACCGATAGCCTGGATTATCGATTTGTATGCAACGGCGCTTGGGGTTGAATGGCGTGTCAGAGCAGGGTCGGAATCGAGGTCGATGTGGTGGAGACCGAAGTCACTGTCGGGTGAGAATTTCAAGCCCCATTCACGGTTCGAAGTGATGCTCCAACAAACGTAAGCCGTGACTCGGATGCCGAGCGACCGAGCGCGCATGACCTGATGGATATGGGCGCGAAGATAATCCTCGCGATTAAATCCGTCCGCTTTTTCAACGCATCCATTTTCGATGATCATAATATCCTGACCGGGGAACCAGCGATCGAAACGTTTCAAGACGGTTAATAAACCGGGCGGATCAACTGGGGCGTGAGCGAAGACACTGAGCGAGGCGTCTACAAGCTGAGAGAGCCGATGCGGTTCGCTACGGTTGATACCCCAATAGTAATCGAGCCCCACAAAATCTTGCTCGCCGATACACTCTTTTGGGCAGAGAAATTCTGGTAGTTTGCCTGCCATCCCAAGGTGCCACCAGTTGCTGGTTACGGCGGTGCCGATGATCGACATGACCTTGAGGATCGGGTCGAAAATGCGAGTCCAGGACCATAGTAAGGGAACCCGTTGCTGAATCGCCACCGGTTGAATTCGCACTCGCTCAGGATCGCCGAAGATCTGCTGCGCCAGATCTCGGGCTAGCTGGATTTCCTGCCGAGCAATCTCCGAGTCTGGGCAACTCTGGGTATCGCAGCCTACCCGCAGATAGCCACGTCTGCGAATCGCTTGGAGGCTTACAGATCTCATTGCATGCGGGGAGGGCGTGGTATTAGACAGCGTCGCATTCACCACATGAAGCAAGTCCGGTTGCGCTTGAGGAACGCCGACCGCGTACTCCGAGACATACAAGGGCTCATCACGAACCTCCAAATTTGGGTGGCCGGAGATACTGTCCAAGAAAGGCTGGTCTGCGACGAATCCATCGATCTCTTTGTTTGCCAGGGCGATAAGTCCTTCTCGATGTGTCGCAAATCCTTGACTTGTTGCGGCCGGATATTTCTTTTCGATGGTACGCTTCGCATTCGAACCCTCGACATAACCCAGTTTTCTCTCCGAAAACAGCTCACCTTTCCTCACCACCAACCGCTGCGGTGCGCTGGCGTAGCTCTTGGAAAAGGCGACTCGTTTTCTTCGGTTGGAAGTTGGGGTAAAACGAGAGATCACCAAATCGACCGGCGTTTGGGCGAGCAGCGGTTGTTCCGAAACCTTGCGAGCTCGGCGATGGAAGGATTTGCGATCAGTCGTTCTGGTTGCAAGCCAGTCGATGAACGATTGTACTTCGCCGGGCAAACCGAGCACGAATGGATTGACGCCGACTTTAGCAAGCGGATTGATGGCGTGAATAATCTTCCGCGCGTGACAATGTGCAATGAACAGATTCCGTATCAGCTGAGACGCGTTATCGAGTTGATCGGAAAGACTGTGATTGTTTCCGGGCGGTACCAGCCAATTCGTTTGCCACCACGGTCTAACATGACCGTATACAAGCAGATTGGGCTCGTTGAAAGTGATCCAATACGGGACTTGTTTGCCAAAATGAGCTGTGACTTCCTGGGTATACGCGCCATACCAATGCGGGAACTCCTGCGCGATGAGCCCGCCACGCTCTTCGACGTGAGCCGGCCAGGTAAAATGGTGCAGAGTGACGAGCGGCAACATCTCGGCTCGAAGTATCGTCGCGACGATTTGCTGGTAGTGCTCCAACGCTGCCTCATCGAATTCGCCATGGCGTGGTTCAACCCGAGACCAGGCGATAGAAAAGCGGAACAGCTTGCAACCTAAGCCGCGCGCCAACTCGATATCTTCCGCGTAACGGTTCCAGAAGTCTGTTGCTCTGCCGCGCGCGGTCTGTTTCTGTTGCTTTTCCCAGATGTCCCGAAAGTCAGGGCATGCTGGATCAAACGACTCAGCCTGATGATCGGAGGTGGCAACGCCGAAAAGAAGCTCTGGGAGCGAAGCTCGCCTACCGTTTTCCGTTTTCCGTCGACCGTCCACCGTCAATCATCTAACCTGCCGGAATTATCATGTACAGCTTCGCGCTATAGACCGGCCCTGCCACTGAGACCCTAGAAGTCATGGATGATGGCCGGCAGAAGCCTGCCTGGAAAGTGCATGAGCGTCGAACGCGTTGGGTTTCGGCGGAGAGGCCTGCCGCATTACAATGCTGGACCGTGATGGGCGTTGGCGACTGAGGCCTGCCGCCATACAGCATTGGGCCGCAATGGACATAAATGGGGCGGCCATGCACCGCCCGATAGAAAACGGAAGATGCTAGACGGTGGACCGAAAACAGCAAACCCGAAGGCTATAAACCTTCAGAACGGAATGTCGTCGGGCTCGACGTCGAGATCAGGATCGTGCGGTTGAGATGCGGGCGGACTTTGCGTAGCGCCGGTTGCCGGGCGTCTGGCTGGAGCGGGACCGGTAGGGCCGCCTTCTGATTCGCGGCTCCCGAGCAACTGAAGGTTTTCGGCTACAACACGCATCCTGGAGCGTTTCTGGCCGGTTTGTTTATCGTCCCAGGTATCGAGCTGGAGACGTCCTTCGATAAACACTGGCCGGCCCTTTTTGAGATACTGTCCAGCGATTTCGGCCAGCCGAGCCCACAGGACTACATCGACATAGGTGACCTCTTCCCGGCGTTCGCCATCCTCGCTGGTAAACACCCGGTTAATCGCCATCCCTATATCTGTAACCGCCGTACCTTTGGGCGTGTATCGGACCTCTGGGTCACGCGTCAAATTCCCGATCAATAGTACACGGTTGAGATTGGCCATAATTAGTACTTAGGGGTTGGTGCAGAGACTTTAGCTGGTAACTGCTGGTAATGCTGTAGAAAAACGACCGGATCGAGCTTGAATTTAGCGCGGAGCTTAGTGATCAACGACGGTTCCCCTTGGAAGATGAAGTTGACGTAGTAAGCCGAATCCAAATGCCGAGCTGTGTAAGCGAGCGGTCGTTTATCCATCTTTTGGACCTGCTCGATTTCGGCGCCTTCCTGTGCGAACTCAGATTCGAGACGTTCAATAGTTTCTCTCACGGTATCCTCACGGCCATGGCTATCCAAAGCCATGAGACATTCATAACGATTTTTCATAATGTTTCAACTTGTTTCTGCTCGATTGTAAATGTTCATCGCGGAAGTAATCCCATGCTCCGCTACATGCTTTATCGCCTCTACCGATCGTTGGATCGCTTCTCTTACGATTTTTTCTTCGTCGGGAGCGAACGTCCCCAGCACGTGATCGACCATTTCCTCAGCCCCTGGTGCGGCTCCAATGCCAATCCGGAGACGCTGAAACATTTCTCCGAGATGGTCAACCACAGACCGAAGTCCGTTATGCCCTCCGTCGCTGCCGGATGGTCGGAGCCGGATGCGGCCGAGGGGTAAGGCGACATCGTCAACCACTACGAGCACCTCTTCCGGAGCGATCTTAAAATAGCGGGTCAACGCTGCGATAGGTTGGCCGCTGCGGTTCATGTATGTCAGCGGCTTAGCCAGGAGAATGTCTCCCCATTTGCCAAGTTCGCAGCCCCAACGTGTGGATGGCGCCAAGCCGATGCGCTCTGTAGTGGCGAATGCATCGACTACCGTGAATCCGACGTTATGCCTCGTATCAGCGTATTGTGTACCCGGATTCCCAAGGCCGGCCACCAGACGCAGGTCTGCCATCGTAGTTCCCGACCGCTATTCCTTGCCCTTGGTCTCAGCTTTCGGTTTCGCCTCTGCACCTTGCTCAGGAGTTTCAGGCTTCTTCTCTGTAATAACCTCTGGAGCGGTGACTGCAACCTCTGGGGCTTCTTCAACTTCTTCTTCTTCAACTCGGGACTCGACGACGCTGACCACAGTCAGTTCACCGTCGGTAACGGCTTCAACGCCTGAAGGTAGCTGCAGATCGCGCACATGGAGCGAATCGCCAATGTTCAGGTTCGAGACGTCCACATGGATGATACCAGGCAGGTCTTGCGGGAAGCATTCCACTTCAAGCGTCCGCAAGCTGTGCTCGAGCAAGCCGCCAAATGTCTTGACACCGATAGCGGTGCCTTGGGTTTCGATCGGCACTTCGGAAGTAATTTTTTCAGTGGTGGAAACCGCATGGAAATCGACGTGGACGATTTCCCGATCCAAGGCGTTATGTTGTACTTCTTGGATCAAGGCCAATTTGTTTGTGCTTTGGCTACCTTCCGCGATTTCGAGCTCTACCAGAACGTGTTCGCTGGCGGCGTGAGATAGAACGTTCTCTAGATCGCGAGCACTGAGCTCCAGGTTTGTCGGTTCTTCTTTTGCGCCGTACACGACTGCGGGAACCAGGCCTGCTGCTCTGATTTTCTTAATCGCGTTACGGCCCGCAAGAGTGCGTTTCTGCGCTTTCAGTCTAACTTGTTGAGCCATAATTCTTAGGGTTGTTTTGCGTTGATCTCAAAGAGCGAACTGACCGATTCATTTGTGTAGATCCGGTGGATGCCTTCTCCAAGAACCTCTGCGATTGAGAGGACAGTAATTCGGCAGTCCGGCCGTAGCTTAACCGGTGTGCTATCGGTTGTGATCAGCTCCAAGATCTCTGAATTTTTGAGACGGTCGTGCGCTATGTCGGGGATGAGAACGGCATGTGAAACGCCGGCGTAGATGTCCTTGGCGCCATATTTCTTCAGTAAAGCGGCAGCATTTGTGAGGGTGCCGGCCGTCTCGGTGAGGTCATCGACCATCAGCACTGTTTTGCCCTCAACATCGCCGATTACATGAAGCGCTTCTGTTTCGGTAGGGCTTTTGCGGCGTTTCGCGACGATGGCCAGGGTGGCGCCCAGCGCTTCTGCGTAAGCCGAGGCGAGCTTCAATCCGCCAACATCTGGTGATACCACGACCAGATTCTCAAGTTTTTTCTGTTGTATGTAGCGGATCAGGACCGGCGCAGCATAGAGGTGGTCGACCGGAATATCGAAAAAGCCTTGAATCTGTTGCGCATGGAGATCGATCGTCAAAACTCGATTTGTTCCTGCGGCATGAAGGAGGTTTGCAACGAGTTTGGCAGTGATTGGTACTCGGGGCTGGTCCTTACGATCTTGCCGGGCATAGCCAAAGTAGGGGATTACCGCTGTGATCCTGTAGGCGCTGGCTCGGCGAGCTGCATCGATCAAGATGAGCAGCTCCATCAGATTCTGGTTCGTCGGCGGGCAGGTCGGTTGAACGATAAAGATGTCTCTTCCCCGGATGTTTTCGTTAATTTTGACCCGGGATTCACCGTCGGGGAAAGAACTGACAACCGCCTCACCCAGGGGCATGCCAACGGATTGGCAGATTTTCTGGGCCAACGCTGGATGCGCCGATCCTGAGAAAATCTTCATCTCTCGATTAAACGGAGTCATGGCCCGGCTAAGAGGAGTCGTGATTTTACCGCCGAAAAAGGTTTTTGCAAGGGCGGTCGGGTAGGGTTCGCGCTCCCGCGCGACCTGAACCCGGTCGGGCTGTCGGAGCGGTTAACACCAGCTGAGAACGGCCACAGCGGCTTCGATTGCCACTCGTTTGGTCGACATCGGCAATCGCGGCGGTTTCGAGCCTCTTGGATTCCGGTCGCGCAGGAGCGCGAACCCGACCACCGAAGGGCAACGGCATACGATCGTAAGAACGGGTAAGTCCTATGCCAGCAATTCCACCAGTTTTTCCCGGAAAATCTCATCATCCGTAACCGAATAGCCAGCATCGGTCTTTAGCTTCAGTTCACGGCCATCGGAGGCACGGAATCGAAGGACGAGCGGTTGTGTCCCTGGGTGCTGCCTGATGAGCTCTCGAAGAGCGATCAAACGATTTTCATCCGCCTTTTCAAGCGGTATATCGATCATCAACGGTTTCAGCGCTTTACGCTGCAAAATAGCGCCGATTTCTGTCGCAATCAGCCGGGCTGCATCCTCCCGTTTGTCCAAGCGGGCGGTGATCGAAACAATTTTGCCTTTGTCGATTTCCTTTCCGGACTTCGCAAAAACATCATTCCAGACCATGACTTCGACCGCTCCGGTGAAATCTTCGATCGTCAGAATCGCAAACGGCTTTCCTTCCCGCCGGGTAAACTTTCTCTCGAAAGCGGAAATTGAGCCCGCTACTCGAACTGCACTTTTGTCCTCTAAATCAACCAGCGCACTGATCGGCTGGTACTTGCCGCCTCCGATCTGATCGCGATAAGGATCGAGCGGATGACCCGTGACATAGAAGCCGAGCAGTTCTTTTTCGTACCCAAGCTTCTCGCTGACGGTCCAGGGTGTGAAATCTACGCTCTCGCGGATAGCTTTCTTCGAAGGGATCAATTCTGATTCTCCGAACAGGGAGACCTGGCCGCTCGCTCGATCCTTTTGTGCCGAGGCCCCTGAGGCCAAGGCCTGATCGATTCGCGCAAATAACTCGGCTCGATCTCGCCCGGTAAAATCGAACGCGCCGGCTCGGATCAGACTCTCCAGGATTTTGCGGTTAACTGATCTGGAATCAAGGCGGCCACAGTAGTCCTCAAGCGATTTAAACGTTCCAGCTCGTTCGCGCTCGGCAATTGCGCTCGCCATGGCGCTTTCTCCAACATTTTTGATCGCTGCTAAACCGTATCGTATCGCACGTCCTTCCTCGTCCGGTACGAATTTCAGGTGGCTTCGATTCACGTCTGGCGGCCGGATCGCGATTCCCATCCTTTGGCACTCGGCGACGAACACAGCGATCTTCTCGGTATTGTTCACCTCGTTGCTGAGCAGGCCCGCCATAAATTGCACGGGGTAGTTAGCTTTTAGATAAGC
>JBPYFC010000003.1:0-3910 GCA_051984705.1 Chthoniobacterales bacterium
ACTTTGGCCCGCTCAGTCGCTTCGCCAGAAGGTTGCTCTTCTTCTTCCTCCTCTTCCTCCGCTTTCAGCACCGGCCGCTTTTCTTCAACCGGCGCGGGTTTAGGAGGTTCCTTTTTTGCTTCCGTCGGGGGTGGCGTCTCGGTGCTCTTTGTCTTTCCCGATGGCTTCGCTTCAGTCTTAGTTGGCTTTTGCTCGCCCGGTTCGGTCAGGATCGCGAGCTTTTGACCGACTTCGACTTTTTGTCCCTCTTCAACAAAAATCTCGCTCAGCACGCCTTCATCGAACGCCTCCATTTCCATGGTGGCTTTATCGGTCTCGACTTCGGCGATAACGTCTCCAACTTCGACCGAGTCCCCTACTTTTTTGCGCCACTTGAGCAGGGTCCCTTCGGTCATCGTATCGCTCAGCTTCGGCATTTCGATGTTGATAGACATAGCAAGATGGGCCTAACAAATTTGCAGTACTTTTGCGATTACTCGCTGAGCATCCGGGAGCTGCTTCTTTTCTACCGGCGGACTATAGATCGCGGGTGCATCAATGGAACTGATTCGTCCAATAGGCGCATCTAAATCGTCGAACGCCTGTTCCTGGATCATGGAAGCGATCTGAGCGCCGATCCCGCAGAACGGTTTGTTTTCTTCGACCACCAACGCTCTGTGCGTTTTGCGAACTGAATCGAGAATTGCCGCTTCATCCAATGGGCGGATGGAGCGCAGATCGAGCACCTCGGCTTTAATATCATGCTCCGCCTGAAGCAAATCGGCGGCTTTTGAGCATGTGATAACCGCGCGCCCGTGAGCAATAAGGGTTATGTCGCTCCCTTCCCGTTTAACGTCTGCCAGACCGAGTGGAATGAGATATTCTTCTTCGGGGACTTCCCATTTTTCGCCGTAAAGCAGCGTATTTTCCATCACCATGACCGGGTCATTGTCGCGGATAGCAGTCTTCATCAACCCCTTGGCGTCATAAGCCGTTGCCGGGCAAACCACTTTCAGCCCTGGCATGTTTGCCAGCATATTCTCTGGTGTATGCGAATGCGTGGCTCCGACGCTTGTCCCAGCGTTGGCTGGACCACGAATGACAATCGGCAAATTAATTAAGCCTCCCGACATGTAGCGAATACAAGCGGCATTATCGACGATCTGGTCGAACGCAACATAAGCGAAGCTCCAGAACATCAGCTCTATCACCGGCCGCAACCCGAGCATGGCAGCTCCGATACCCATCCCGATGAATCCAGCTTCGCTAATCGGAGTATCGATGAGGCGATCGTCACCGTATTTTTTCCAGAGACCTTCGGTAACTTTGTAGGCGCCGTTATATTGCGCGACCTCTTCTCCAAGGATGACGACGTTTTCGTCTCGCTCAATTTCCTCGGCCAAAGCTTGCTTCAACGCTTCCCGGTAAGTAATGACCGCCATAACGATTTTATGTATTAAAGAAATAACGGCCGTGCTTCGCCGCGTCGGTCTGGTTATCAACTTCCCAGTACACGTCCGAAATAATGTCTGACTCATCTGGCAACGGACTCTCCTCCGCGAATCGAACGGCCTCGTTCGTTTCCTCTTTGGCTTCCCTGTCGATCTCTTCAACGTCGGATTCGGTTATCAGCCCCTCGTTCACAAGATGCTGAGTCCAGATGCGAATTGGGTCATGTTGAGTTTTGTACTCCTCGATCTCCTCAGGGGTTCGGTACTTCTTCGCGTTGGCGTCTGCGACAGAGTGGCCGTAGTACCGGTAGGTTTGAATCTCCAGCAGAGTCGGCGCGGATTCATTATGAGCGCGATCAATAGCAATCTGCGTTTTCGCCCGCACCTCATAGATATCTTCACCGGTGAAAACGTCCCAGGCCATATTATAAGCTTCTGCCCGCTGCGCGAGATTGTCGCGGAACGCTGAAGACCGTTTCTGGCTGGTACCCATCGAGTAGCCATTATTCTCGATGATGTAAATCACAGGAAGCTTGAACAGACCGGCCAGGTTGAGCGCTTCATGAAACGGCCCCTGGTTAATTGCGCCATCGCCAAGGTAACAAAGACAACACCCGCGTAAACGCTTATGCTTCAGCCCGAAGGCAATTCCCGCGCCAAGCGGTGTTTGACCCGCCACGATACCATGTCCGCCCCAATAGTTCCGGTCCGGAGCAAAGAAGTGCATTGACCCCCCCTTCCCCTTTGAGCAGCCGGTTGCTTTGCCGAACAGTTCAGCCATGCATTCGTTCATGCCCATTCCCACTGTTAACGCGTGGCCATGGTCGCGGTATGCAGTAATGATGTGATCGTTCTCGCCGCACAAAGATATTGTGCCCACCGCGACGGCTTCTTGGCCGGTATAAAGGTGAAGAAAACCACCCATTTTCCCGAGGTTATAATATTTCAGTGACGTCTGTTCGAAACGACGGATCCGACACATATCTCGCAGGAACCGAATCTTGTCTTCGCCGTTCAACAATTTGTTGATCGCGGCATCGGCGTATGCAGAAGAATTGGTGAGGGTATCCATGGAAGTAAGAAACTAATGTCCAGAACGAGTGGCCGCGGCGTTTGCGCCTACAGCGGAGACAGTCGCTCGGGTGGCGAACCTGTTAGAAAGGGCTTGTGTGGCGTAAATAAGAGAAGTGAAAGAGAGATCACTAATGAAAGTATTTCGGAAAAACAGGATCGTCGGGGGAAATCCAGGAACGCCGGTAGTCAGCGCTTGAATCCACCCGGCGAAGGTCTTGGGATAAGGTGCAACGGGCAGGGGATAGGGGGTGTAGAAATACCAGTCGACCGTGTTTGTGATCAGATAGAAAAGGATCGATCCGAGAACAGAACCGCCTAAAAGAAACAACAATCTGTGTGCGCGTTGTTTAGATATCCATAGCCCGACGCAGAAGACAGCCCCTAAAGCAAGATACCCGGAAAGCATCCGGGCATCGAGCAGGGGCACATGATAGTGCGCGTTAAGAATGAGATCGGATACGATAATGGCAATTACAGGAATCAGGAAAAGGCTTTTGCGAGTCAGATAAACGCCCGAGCAAAGGACAACGGCGGCGAGGGGGGAGAAGTTGCCCCACCAACCGGGCGAACCGGCCAGCGCATAGGCGAGCCGGTAACAAAGGGTGAGGATGGAAAGAATCAGAACGGGCAGCATGACGCAAAAACAGTGGGGCAACCACGCACTGAAATCAACAAGAGACAGCCCGGAATCTTTCGCAAACCCTGTGATTCAAGAAAGATTCCGGGCTAAAGCGGCGCTACGCGCCGGGGAAAGGAACAAAAAAAATCGAGGTTATGCTATGCGAAACGCAGCTTTGCAGTTCGCGTGGGACGCAGCGGGCTACCAGTTCTCGACCAACACCTGGAGCTCATCGATGACCGCTTCGATCTTTTTAAGGTCTTTCCGGCGCGCTTTATCGGCTCTGACCTCCAACGTCCGGCAAAGTGTCAAAATGTCTCGCAGGTCGCGAATCCGAGCTGCGGGAATCTTCTGGTCGTCTATATGCGGCAGAATTCGGTTCCGGACTTCGGTGATCTGGTTCTCGAGACGGGATGCATAGGCATCGACACAGCGACGCAATGTCTTGCGGAGGAGTTCCAATTCCTCGGCAGCCGACTTCATTGGAGAAGCTTCTACGATCTTGGCCATGGCGGCAGGTGACCCAATGTGCCAAGATGGAGCGCATTTGTCACGCAAAAGGCGCAACGGTTGCGGATTAGAAATGCCAGGCAGGTCTCGAGTTTCGCAAGGGTGGCGTGCATAGCTTGCTGAAGCGGCCGTGAATCCGGCTTTTCAGAAATGTTCCACATGGAACATTTTCGTAGATATTGTACAAGCGTCGATGGCCGTAGCCAGGGGGCGTTCCCAGAGGGCGATCCGGCCGCACTCCAGAATCAGTAGCGCGAGCGGATCGTTCGTTTCCATC
>JBPYFC010000004.1:0-6699 GCA_051984705.1 Chthoniobacterales bacterium
GTTGCGGAAAGGTTGCGGCCAATTTTGGATAGTATGCCCGAGATTGATGCATCGAAGGCGCATCCAGGCGAACTCACTGGCGAAATTGAGCTTTGGCACGTTACTTTCCGGTACCTCAAAGACGGCCCTGCTATCTTAAAAGACGTCTCATTCCGCGTCTCGCCGGGCGAATATGTCGCGTTAGTAGGTGGATCTGGCTCCGGAAAGTCTACTCTGCTGAGAGTGCTCTTGGGTTTTGAAAAGCCCGAGGCTGGAAGCGTCTTCTATGGTGGGCAAGATCTGACCTCGTTGGATATTCGCGAGGTCCGCCAACAGGTCGGAGTGGTACTCCAAACCAGCCGCCTGCTACCGACCGACATTTTTCGAAACATTGTCGGTTCCAGCAACCTCGGCATCGATGCCGCCTGGGAAGCTGCCAGGATGGCTGGCCTTGATCGAGATATCAAGCAGATGCCGATGGGCATGCACACCGTCGTTTCAGAAGGAGGAGGCACTTTCTCAGGCGGGCAGCGCCAGCGGCTCATGATCGCACGCGCCTTGATCCGTAAGCCACGGATAATCTTCTTCGACGAAGCCACCAGCGCGCTCGACAATGAGACACAGAGCATCGTAACCGAAAGTCTCGAAAGTTTGCAGGCCACTCGCATGGTCATTGCTCACCGCCTAAGTACGATCATTAACGCTGATCGAATCATTGTCTTACACAATGGCGAGGTGCAGCAGGAGGGCCAATACGAAGAATTGCTTCGACAGGAGGGTCCATTTGCAGAACTCGCGCAACGCCAAATTGCGTAATGCTGTCGGTGGGGAACAAAACGACGCGGCGCAGATATCTCCGGAAAAGCTGAATGCAGGATAATAATTCTTCCCAAGCCAGCCTGGACTCCGTGACACCATCCGCACTGATGTGCCCGATCGCGCAAGAAATCTGTGAAGCTTCTTTTAAGAAGTGGGGACGGGACCGTCCTGCCGAGCTGTTAGGTCTCAGTCCCAAGTTCCAAGACTGTCTCGAAAAGCTGAAGAAGTTCGCCCGCTTCAACCAGCCGATTCTCATCACTGGTGAGAGTGGCGTTGGAAAAGAGCTATTTGCCAAAGCCTGTTATCTTCTGAGCAACCGGACAAAAGAGTCGTTCGTCAGCTTGAATTGCCCTCAATACGGCGACGGCAACATTACCGTTAGCGAATTGTTCGGCCACACGCGCGGCAGTTTTACCGGAGCGCTCTCGGATCATACAGGGCTCTTTGAAGTCGCTGATCGGGGAACGATCTTTCTTGACGAGATCGGCGATCTTCCAGCAAACGCTCAGACGCTACTGTTACGGGCCTTGGCGGAAAACGAGGTCAAGCCGCTGGGTTCAAATAAGATACGCAAAGTCAACGTGCGAGTCATCGCGGCAACCAATCGCGATTTGCGGACCATGATTAAGAACCGGGAGTTTCGGGAAGATCTCTATTTTCGGCTGCGGTATTTTCCGCTCGACATCCCTCCGCTTCGCGAGCGGGAGGACGATTGGCGGCTCCTCGCTCAATATTTTGTCGCACGACTGAACGCAGAATACAAACTGCACAAAGCGTTTTCGCCGATTTCTTTCCGCTTTTTAGAAGGTTACCCTTGGCCGGGCAATATCCGGGAGCTAAGGAGTATCGCCACAATCGGGTACTCAATGGCTGAATCCAAGTATATCGAGCCGGATCACTTCGTCAGCGAACTGCAGCAACATGATTGGAAGGCATCGACTGAGGCGAATCAGAACGAGCTATTTGGCGAGATGCTCGAGCGAGGCAGGAGTTTTTGGGACGTTGTCCAGGCGCCATTTCTGGATCGCGAGATAAATCGCTCCCAGGTCCGTGAAATTATCTCGCAGGGTCTGATTAAGGCAATGGGTAGTTACCGACGATTGGGCCTTCTATTTAATATCCCGCCCGATCAATATCACAAGTTCATGGACTTCCTGCGCCATCATCGTCTGAAGCCTGATCTATGAAGTGGGCCTGTTCAAACCGGGTCAGCACTTTATAAAATTCCCGATGGACAGCTCGAAATTGGAGCCAGTGCTCCAGCAATGGAGTCATAGCTCCAATTTCAAGCGAGGCAGGCTTCACCCCATACACGCTTAACGCTTCATAACTCATGTGCTATTAGCAACTTATGAGTTCTATTCAATTTATGGCACGCCTCATGCTTTTCCACCGGGTGCCCTCTATCAGTTGAAAGGTGCAGGATATGCCTGACAACAACATCACCATCTCCCGCAAAGATGTGAAAGACATGATCGTGAGGGCAGCGTTGAAGAACGAAGAGTTCCGAGAGTCGTTGCGAGCCAATCCGAAGCTTGCTTTGGAAAGAGCGCTGGCGACGACTCTTCCAGAGGACCTGGAGGTTGTTCTACTTCAGGAGACCGACACGAAAGTGTGCATCGTTCTACCAGCGCAGATCCCGAATGAGACGTCTGAACTCACTGATGCAGAACTTGAAGAAGTCGCAGGCGGCTTCTTCGGCGTAGGTGAATCCAGCGCGCTCGCGGGGGGCGCGAACGCGCTCGCTGAATAAAATAAGACGAACCTAAACAATCAAAAGAGAAACGAAATGAGCGAAGAAATCAAACCAACAGAGCCGGAAAACGTTAGCGATGAGCAGCTTGAAGATGTTGCGGGTGGCTTCCTGGATGTCAATCACAGCACCGTCATCTGCTTAGCGTCCGGCTCGAGCGTTGTATAATTGAGGCTGCGGACAGCCATCAAAAGATATGATCTGGTCCGCCCGGATTCTGAATTCTGTGGCGGGCCGTTTTTTATTGGCGCTCGAGTCGCTACTCTGGTCTCGACCGTTTTGGCAACTTATGGATCTCGGAATATGGTTGGAGCTAAGAGCGGATGCCAACGACCGGAGCGATCAAACAATTAGTACAGAAGGACCCAATACATGAGCGAAGAGATCAAGCCTAAGCAGCCGGAAGCTGTCACCGATGAGCAACTCGAGGGGGTTGCTGGTGGCTTCCTGGATGTCACCAATACAAAAACGACTGCCGAATCTGCAGGCTCCGGCATTGTGTCAAAATAGTCTGAGCCGACAATACCCACCAATAATCGCTCTGCGCAACAGTTGGTCTCCTTTGGCTCTTGCTGACTCGAGTGCCGTTAGATTGAGCCAACCGGTCCGATTTTGTCAGATTTCATGGCCCGCCCAGATCTCATAGACCTGCAGCGGGCTGTCTATTTTTCAGATCTCGTCGACTCTGCGGTTCGATCTGCGGTGGGGTCGATACCGATCGACGAGTTGAAAGAATGGCGAGAGCGTTACGCGGCGTATCCAGCGCTCTTCGACGAACGGTTGCAGATCCTCGACAAGGATGTTCGGCATTGGCTGTCGCGGCCCGGGTTCGATGAGCCGGCCAGTCAAGGTCCTGGCCCGGTATCTACCGACTTGTTTCCTTTTCTGAGCAAGGCGATTGATCACCCACCTGCGTCTCTGTCGAATATCGATGCACTACCGTTTTCCTTGCTCTGGCTTCCTTTAGTTGGATACGCCGCGAAACAAGTGTTTGGGCGGGTGTCCGCTAGAGTCATCGGCGATTCGGCTCGCGAGCAGCTCAGCTACCACCTGCTAAAGGAGATTTGCGATACCGCAGCCCCGTCCGTTTATACGCTCTTCGATCGCGCTCGTTCGCGAGACATTTCGCTAAAAGGATTTGTCGACTCTGTATTAGCCGAGGGCTACGCAAGCGTGTTGGATTCTTATCCGGCCTTGGGCCGTTGCATTGATACGCTGTTGGAACAATGGATCGAGCAGACCGCCCTCTTTTGCGACAGACTCAACGGCGACAGAGAACGAATCGAATCGATCCTTGGCAGATCCCCGTTATCGCTTGAGGTGACCAAAATATCATGCGGCTTGTCAGATCGGCATGCTGGGACTTATGGAATGCTGATCGAGTTCAGCTCAGGGAGCAAAGTTCTGTATAAGCCGAAGAACATGACGCTGGAAAGGCAGCTGCTCGCCGTCAATGACTGGCTAGGATCGACGGGAAGCGACCTGCGTTTTCGTTTTCCGGCATGTAATGGCGGCACAGACTACGGATGGGCAGAGTTTGTTGAACAGGAGGACTGCCAAACGACGGCTGAGGTCGAAACATTCTTCTACAAGAGCGGAGCGCTCCTGTGTTTAGCCTATGTTTTGAACGCAACAGACTTACAATACGAAAATCTCATCGCATCCCGAGCTGACCCGGTATTGGTGGATCTGGAGACCTTTTTTTATCCTGAGGTTCGGCCGTTTGTTATAAATCGGCATCCTGAAAACTCTTCGGTTTCGATTCCGCGTATCGAACGCTCGATTCTAGGGATAGGATTTCTGACGTTCTGGGACAATGGCGGTGCCCATACCAATTGCGATTTTAGCGCGATATCGGGGACCGGAGGGCAACCGAACCTGTTTAAGACGCTGAAATGGATTGGAGTGAATGCCGATGAAATGCGGCCGGCTTACGAGCAAAACCGGACGAAACCTGGAAAGAATCAAGTCTATTTACGCGGCCAATTGCAGTCAGCCAATGCGTTTGCTGGAGCAATCAAACGGGGGTTTTCTGATTTTTTCAAGCTCGTCTTAGATCATAAGCAATCGTTCTCGCGATTTCTCGACGGGTTTCAAGGGGCTGATAGCCGGCTGCTGTTCCGGCCCAGCCGCGTATACGGGCTGGTATTGGAGCGGTCACTTCTCCCCGAAAATCTTAAAAGCGCCTTCAAACGAAATGTATCGGTCGATGAGTTCTATCGTTTAGCGCTTAAGGGTGGATATATGTCCGAAACGCTGCGGACCATTTTAGACGCCGAGGTTAGCGATCTTCTCAGAATGAATGTTCCGCGGTTCTACATCCCGGTCGGCCATAGACGCGGTCTGCCAGATTTTGCCGACTTGCAATGGGAGTCGCCGATGGAAACGGTGCGAAAGAAAATCGAGAACTTATCGGTGCGATCGCTCAGCTTTCACGAGGAGGTTATTCAGGAAGCTATCTGTAGGCGGCCGGAAAAGGTTGAGCTACCCTTGAATGCGCCTCGACTAAAACGCTTTGTCACGGATTCGCTCGATGCCCTTTACAGCCAGGCAAACGAATGCGCGGAAGGTCACATCTGGAAGTTGCCCTCATTCTGGCAAGGGGAATGTCCAATAGGAGAACGTCTTGGTCTCTATAGCGGAGACCTTGGAACGCTTCTGCTATTGGCGGCGGCAGATCGAGAAAATGGGACTACGCGTTCCTTTCCGTTGCTCAACAAGTTCAAATCGAGAGTTTCTTCGTTAGAAGGTTCTTTCCTTGATACGATTGGTATTGGGCATGGGACAGGATCGCTGATTTATGGGGCCCTTCTCTTATCGCAGCTGACGCACGATGAAGACTGGGTGGAACAATCCGCCCGACTAGCAGCCACGCTTTCCGTGGACGCGATTCGATATCATCTCGAGCCGGATCTGCTATCTGGTCAAGCAGGTTTGCTGTTGGCATTGACCAGGCTGGTGGAGGTGACGGACTCAAAAGAGTTCCTTTCGAAGGCTCAGGTCTGCCTGGCTGCCCTGATCGATCGATTCTCTACCGACGAAGGCTGGAAGCGTCCGAATGGTGACTCCTCTCCGGGTTTTGCTCACGGATCTGCGGGAGTCGCCTTCTCTGCTGCCTCATTCGCGAAACTATCCGGAGATGAGACTGCCGTTCGGTTGACCCGAAAGGCGCTGGAATTCGACCGAAAATTCTACTCTGAGGTGGACCACAACTGGCCGGTTCTAGCAAAAGCAGAATCGCCCTGGATGGTTGCCTGGTGCAATGGCCGGCCCGGCATCCTGTTGGCGAGACTTGCCGCAAATCAGATTTTGGAAGACAGCCGCCTGGCGGAGGAGATAGACACCTGTCTGGAGCATTTTAGTGTACCGGCTCAACTTGATTTCTGGTGCTGTGGCCGATCGGGTGCTGCTGAAATTCTTCACGATTGTGGCCTAGCGCTAGGCAAACAGGAATACGTCGCGGCCGCAAAGCACATCGTGGACGAAATTCTGGAAAGAGCTTATCGAACCTGCTTCTTTCGATTCAGCACCGATTTCGCTGAGAATTACTGTTTTCAGCCAAGTCTTTTCCGTGGGCTGGCAGGGATCGCTTACAGCGCTCTCCGGTCAGTCGCACCTGAGAAATATCCGTCTTTGATAGCTTTCGATCTGGTTCGCTAAATTTTACGGTGACCGGGGGCAAAAGTCAGCCGTCTTTTGTGCAGACTGCGTGCCGACTATTGCATTGTGCAATGGTCACGGAACGGCGCGAAGGTCGGTTTAACGCCCCTGCAGCCGCCCCGATGGCTCAAAGAACCAATTCGGGACACTCCAGGCGCGAATATTGCTAAAGCCATTGTTATCCCATGCGTGTTCTTATCATCGATGACGATAAATCGATCAGAAATTCGACCGGCGTAGCCCTGCAGGCGGCTGGCCATCAGGCTGAAACAGCGGACAACGGGCAGGTGGCCATTCTAAAGCTGCGTGAAGATGTCTACGATCTCACGTTTCTGGATCTTCGTCTGGGCGACGAAGACGGCTTGGAGCTGCTCGACCAGATCAGAAAAATTCAACCACGACTGCCGGTGGTAGTTTTTACGGCGTACGCGTCGATCAAAACAGCGGTGTCGGCCATTCAACGGGGCGCATTCGACTATTTGGAAAAG
>JBPYFC010000005.1:0-4570 GCA_051984705.1 Chthoniobacterales bacterium
CGCGACGGGGACCGATTTACTCTCTTTGTAGAGACCGATAATGACTTCGACGCCGCTATCTTTGAGATTGAGCGCGTGAGCATGTCCTTGAGATCCGAATCCAATGACCGCGCAGACTTTGCCTTGAAGGTCGGCGAGGTCGGCATCTTTATCCGTGTAGACTTTGGTTGGCATAGGAAATGAGAGGTAATCCGTATACCGTGGGTTTCTTTATCCGTAAACTTATAAAACGCTGTCATCGCCGTCACCGCCGACATCGCCGGCATCGGAGATGGGATTGGCAAACGGCGGGACGGAGGAGAGACGGCGAAAGGGCGCGGCTTGCGGAGATGGGAAACCCTTCCGATCCGTTAGGAGCGCAAGATGTTAGCCAGGGCTTTAGCCAGGCTTTAGCCCTCGGTCAGCGGTCATTAATACGATCTGCCCTGTAAGGGCAACAGAATCGCGGCACAAATCAATTGCTTTTCTCCGCTCAGCCCCCATGGTGCATATCCACGGTATGCGCCACACAATATCAGTCCTTGTCGAAAACAAGTTCGGTGTCCTGACACGGGTCGCCGGCATGTTCAGTGGGCGCGGGTTCAATATTGATAGTCTGAATGTCGCGCCAACCAACGATCCCTCAGCTTCCCGGATGACAATTGTAGTCCGAGGCGACGATACAGTCCTCGAACAAGTAACCAAGCAGCTTAACAAGCTTGTAGACGTGATCGAAATCCAGGACTTCCGCGATGGCGACTATGTAGACCGCGAATTGGTGATGCTACGGGTAAACGCCGATTCCGCCAACCGCCCCGAGGTGCTGCAAATCTGCGATATCTTCCGAGCAAAGATCGTTGACGTACAGCCGAAGGCCCTGATCATCGAACTTACCGGCGGTGAAAGCAAGATCACCAAGTTCCTGAAACTGATGGACGCCTTTGGGATCAGCCACCTCACACGCACCGGCAAGGTCGCGATGGCGCGTCTGGAATAAGGGCGGGATATTTGGTGCTCCGCAAAGGCAATCGGGAGCGTCACCGCGATTCTGATGCCCCAACAGGGCAACTCCGATTGATGACGACCAGCCGCACCCTTCTCTTCGCCGTCTCGCCCCAGCGCCGTCTCATTTGCTTTCAGTTCGCGCTCGATCCCGGCGTTCAGCTGCCGGCGATGACGGCGTTGACGGCGTTCCGCCTCTAGTGGGTCGCGGCTGCCCCGGTGCTGCCTCCGGCCGGTTGGGAGGATTTGCCCGTCGTGATTTCCTGCAGAAGAGCTGGAGTCTTGTAGACCTTTTGCAGAGCTTCGACAATGGCTCGGGAATCAACCGCTACGGTGCGAGCTTGTTTTTCCGAATAAGCATAATCCCAGACCAATGACTGGATATTTCCATCGAATACGATCCCGACAAATTCACCTGCGCGATTGACCACCGGGCTGCCGCTGCTGCCGCCGACGATGTCGACTTGACATACGAAATTGAACGGAACACTGGGATCGAGTTGGTCTTTGCTCTTCATCCAGCGTTCCGGGATATCGAATGGAGGCTGATTTTCGCGTTCTGCACCGCGTTGGAAAAGCCCGCCGATCTGGGTAAATGGAGGCACTTGCTTGCCTTCTTCCTCATAACCCGCGACAGGTCCGAACGATAAACGCAGCGTGAATGTAGCGTCTGGATAGGACTCGTCGCCCGCCGCATATCGCGCGGCGGCGATTCGGCTGTAGGACTGCCGGAGCGTTTCGAGTTGGCCGTCATGAGCTGCTCTCATTTCACGAGCAGCTGGATCAACCAGGGCTGCAAGAGCGATCATCGGGTCGTTGGTAGCTTTCGACGCATCAGCTGACGCCTTGTAAAGGTCTTTGCGCACCTGGGTTGAAGCCAACGTGCAATGGGAAATGAGCTCAGCGGCGCGCTCTTGGGGCGATTTACCTGCCAGCACTTGCTGCACCAACGGGTCGTTTGCGCCCAAGCGGTTGGCAAGATCGGTAAGCGAATCAGCCAGAGCAATCTTTTCCAGGTCGACATGGATCGGTGCCTCAGAAAAGAGAGCGAATTCGAGAGGCGCTCTGTTCGCATCCTGGTATTCGTAGAGGCGTTCGCCGTTTGGCTTCGATTGCTCGATCGAGTGCCGGTATAGAACCCGAGCGAGCTTAAACAAATCGCTGTCGAAGCCGCGGGCTCCATGTCGAAGATCTCCTTCCAAGTACTCGAATCTGACCTGTTGCGCTGTGATCTCTTTTTGAGTATCTGCGATCCGTTGGTAGGCATCCAGGCCAGGTTTGAATTTTGCGTTCTCCTGGAATTTCGCTTTCAGCTTTGTTTCCCGCTGCTGAAGGAGGTCGAAAATCTCGGGATCAAGCAAACCGGCAATCCTTCCATCAATGACTTTACGGGTGTTGCGTATGCGAAATAAGTCTTCTCGTGCCTGGAGTGCGTAGTCGGGGCGACGAGCAGAAAACGCAGCGATTGCAACCTCCCGCCGATCGATGATCGATTTCGCTAACGGGAGCGTCGAGTCTCGCTCCGCCATGAACTGGTCGACCGCCTTTTCGCGTTGAGTCGATCCGGGATTTCCGCTGACAAATACCAGATCGTTATCAGACGGTCCCTGCGGGCTGAATTTCAAGTAGTCGCTTATGTGGACCGGATTTCCGTTTTCGTAGACACGGAAAATGCAGATATCCAGATTATAGCGAGGATACTCGAAATTGTCGGGATCACCGCCAAAAAAAGCGATTTGTTGTTCGGGAGCGAAAACGAGCCGAACATCGGTGTACCGCTTATAGCGATAGAGCTGATAACTGCCGCCCTGATAAAGCGTGATGACATTGCTGCGCAGCCCGGTCTTGCCTAATGATTCCTTTTCAATTTCGGCGATGACTTTCCGGCGGGCCTGAAACGCTTCTTGTGGGGACGTGCCGGGTTTTACCGCAGCATTCACACGCGAGGTAACGTCCTCAATTGATTGGAGGACGTTAAGCTCGAGGTCGTAGCATGGCCTCTCTTCAGCCTGCGTAGCTGCGTAGAAGCCCTCCTTTAGGTAGTTGTGTTCCGGAGTGCTGAACTTTTGCAAGGCGTCGGCACCGACGTGGTGGTTTGTAATCACCAGTCCGTCAGCCGAAATGAATGAGCCACTTCCTCCTGAATTGAATCGGACGCTGCTCCGTTGCAGGTGATCGTACCAATCTTGACCCGGAAAAAACTGATATTTTTCTTTGAGCAATTTTGCAGGAGGCGCATTGAACAGCCACATCCCTTCGTCGGCGCGGGATGAAATCAATGGGATGAGGAGGGTTACGAGTGAGAGAGGTACGATCCGGGAACGAAGCGGAGTAATCATGTGAGGGAAATCATTCAATCGATGCGGGCTTCAGGCCTGTCAAATAGGGAAAGGTGGGTGACTCAAGCTCATGCCTTCGGGAGCGTTCAATGTGTCGCGGCAGCGCCCGATGTCCCTCCGGCTGGTGGGGAGAGTTTGCCGGTACTGATCTCCTGGAGCAGGGTGTCCGTTCCGTAAACTTTTTTCAGAGCTTCGATAATTGCCCGGGAATCGACAGCGACTGTGCGAGCCTGCTTGTCCGAATAAGCATAGTCCCAAATCAATGACTGAATATTACCGTCGAACACGATTCCGACGAACTCTCCTGCGCGATTGACCACAGGGCTGCCGCTGCTGCCGCCGACAATGTCGACTTTGCAGACGAAGTTAAATGGAACAGAAGGGTCCAGTCGATCCTTGCTCGAAATCCATCGAGGCGGAATATCGAACGGCGGGCGATTTTCACGTTCTGTCGCACGCTCGAACAGCCCGCCAAACCGCGTAAAGGCGGGCACGTGCTTTCCATCTTCCTCGTAGCCGGCGACGGTCCCAAAAGATAAACGAAGTGTAAAGGTGGCGTCTGGGTAAGACTCGTCCCCGGTCGCGTATCGGGCAGAGGCGATCTGACTGTAGGCCTGGCGGAGTGTCTCGGTTTGTGCCTCATGCTCGGCTCTTAGCTCGCGCGCCGCCGGATCAATCAGGACTGCCAGAGCGATCATCGGATCACTGGAAGCCTTCAGTGTTTCAGCGGGCGCCTTATAAAGGTCTTTGCGAACCGTAACCGATCCAAGTGTGCATTGAGAGACAAGCTCGGCAGCTCTTTCCCGGGGGGATTTGCCGCCCAGAATCTGTTTGACCAGCGGGTCGTCTACGCCCAGGCGATTGGCGAGATCGGTAAGCGACTCGGCTAGTCTTACTTTCTCGAGATCGTAGTGAATCGGCGCCCCAGAAAATAGATCGAATTCAAGGGGCGCAGCGTTGGCGTCCTGGTATTCATCGAGGCGTTCGCCGTTCGGTTTAGCCTTCTCCACTGCATGTCGATACAGTATCCGGGCATAATCAAACAGTTGGCTGACGAACCCAAGCTTGCCCTCTAGTAAGACAAACCTGGTTGTTTTAGCCGTTATTTCTTTTTGCGTCGCGGCGATGCGCTCGTAAGCGTCAAGTCCGGATTGGAACTTGGTGTTCTCTTTGAATTTCGCTTGCAGTCTCGTTTCCCGATCTTGGAGCAGGTTAAAGAACTGTGGATCCAGCAGCCCACCAATTCTTCC
>JBPYFC010000006.1:0-4100 GCA_051984705.1 Chthoniobacterales bacterium
TGAAGAATTACAACGTCGCTGTCAGGGAATGGAACGATCAGATCATTTTCTTGCGGAAGATCCGGCCTGGGGCAGCCGATAAAAGCTACGGGATTCAGGTCGCTCGGCTGGCCGGGTTGCCACCGGATATCGTGGGCCGTGCGAAGGAGATCCTAAGCAACTTGGAAGCGTCAGAGCTTAATGCTCAGGGCAAACCGCGTTTGGCCGAAGCTAAGGTTTTCAGGACGCGTCCCAAGAAGACGGATGAGCCAAAGCCTCAGCTGAATTTGTTCGATTTGGAACCTGGCGTGTAGGGAACCGGCCGTGGGTTCAAGTCGCCCAGCACCAGTTTGGCCTCGAAGGCAGTGCTTAGCGACGTGCGCTATCAAACTCGTGCTGGGCGAACCCTGCCGGCTACCCGTTTTTTGGCGACTCGGCGGGTGAAGAAGCTGGTTTCTCGGGCGACTCAGCGGGCTTTGGTGCTTCTTCTTTGGCACCACCTTCTTCTTTTTTCGGAAGTTGGTCCGACGGATGACGTTCGCAAGCTCCGCAGGCAAAAGATATCGTAGCAATCAGGAGGAGGATCTTCTTCATCAGGCCTGGAGATTAGTCGAATGAGGAAGGACGTCAATGGGGGAGGAGATAGGAGCCAGGAGTCAGGAGGTCAGGAGCTAGGAGCTAGGAGCTAGGAGACGGGAGTTGGACGAACAAGAGACTGGTGGCATTATCGAGCGTGTCACTAAAAGAAGGCAGCTGGATTTCTCGGAGGCTCGTGAGCTTTCGACATGCGGGAAGGGGTCTCTGGTTGCTCATCTCTAGTCAGTGGAATTTCCGGATTCATCTGTTGGCCACAGCGACTGCTATCGGGCTTGCAGCATTCTTTCACTTTGTTCTCTTTGAATGGCTCATTCTCGTTATCACAATCGCATTAGTCCTTATTGCGGAAGCTATAAATACAGCTTTGGAACGGACGAACGATTTGCGGCAACCGAGACTCGATCCAATCGCGCGCGACGCTAAGGATTTGGCTGCTGCCGCGGTCCTTCTCGCCGCAATAGCCGCTTTGATCGTGGGTGTGGTCTTGTTTGTCCCCAGACTCTGGCACCTCCTAGCTCCTGGCTCCTAGCTCCTGACTCCTGGCTCCTGGCTCCTTCCACTTTAGAATTATTCTTGCTCTTGTTCTAAGTCGTGGCAGATTGGCTTAGCGCTGTGAGATTGTCACCTGATATTGCCCATCAACTGGCTGCGAATGGGATTCGGCTTACTCGGCAACGAGAAGAAGTTTTCGGAATCTTGTTGCAAAAGGGAGATCATCCTACCGCCACGGAATTGTTTTTGAGGGCCAAAAAACATATGCCGTCGATCTCGCTGGCAACGATTTATAACTGTCTCGACGCGTTAGTGGCCAGCGGGCTGGTCAAACAGGTGAACCTGAATCGCGCACCGACCCGATACTGCGCGAATCTGAAAGAGCATAGTCATTTTTATTGTGAAGCATGCGGGACAGTTTCCGATGTTGAAACGCCGGTAAAGAAGGGCTGGAGCTTGGCCGGCGGGTACACGGTAAGTCACGCAGAGGTTTCACTCCGCGGACTTTGCCCGAAATGTTCGAGGTCGAATTTATGAGTTCTATCGTCATCAAAGATTTACGAATCGCAATCGGAGAGAAGGAAATTATCCGTGGGCTGAACCTTGAATTCAGTAAAGGAGAGGTCCACGCGGTGATGGGTCCAAATGGTTCCGGCAAAAGCACCTTGGCCAAGGTTATGGCGGGTCATCCTGATTACCAGGTGACTAGCGGCGACATGCTGCTCGATGGCGAAAGCATCCTCGAGATGGAGCCGGACGAGCGCTCACGGAAAGGCCTGTTCATGGCGTTCCAATATCCGATGGAAATTCCTGGCGTAAGTAACGCAAACTTCCTGCGGGCCGCGATTCAAGCGAGGCTGCCCGAAGGCGAGGAACTTGATGCTACCGATTTTTATCAGCGGCTGTACGAGAAGATGGATCTGCTGGATATCCGGCGAGAATTCACTGCCCGCTCGGTGAACGAAGGATTCTCCGGTGGCGAGAAAAAGCGAAATGAAATTCTGCAGCTTGCGATGCTAGAACCAGCTTTTGCGGTTCTAGATGAAACTGACAGCGGGTTAGATATCGACGCTTTAAAAGTTGTGGCGAAAGGCGTGAACAAACTCCGTGGGCCGAACATTGGTATCCTGTTGATTACCCACTATCAGCGTCTTTTGAACTACATTATACCAGATTACGTGCACGTGATGTACGAAGGCCAGATAGTCCGCAGCGGCACTAAGGATCTTGCTCTGGAACTTGAATCGAAGGGTTACGATTGGTTGAAGACGGAGCAAGAAGAATCCGGAGGGCGGTTGGTTGCGACGCCGGCTCAGACAGCAGCGTGATAAAAGGAGAAGAAACGATGAGTACTGAGACCAACACAATCGATATTGATCGCAATATCGGCGATTTCTATTACAACGTTGCCGCGAAGAAGGACGCCGGTGTTGGCTTAACAGAGAAGACGATCGATTACATCGTTGAGGCTAAGCAAGAGCCGGATTGGATTCGCGAGTTTCGTCACAATGCTTATCGCGTTTTCAACAGCAAACCGTTGCCGACTCACTGGGCAAGCCGCGAGCTGGAGGTCATCGATTTCGACAAGATTCGCTACTACTTGGCCGCTGGCGATGCTCCCAAGCGAACCTGGGAAGAAGTGCCCGAGGATATCAAGCGCACATTTGAGCGGTTAGGTATCCCGGAGAGTGAACGGAAGTTTTTGGCGGGGGTTGAAGCGCAATTCGATAGCGAAGCCGTTTACTCAAACATCAAGAAGGCTGTAGCTGACCAGGGCGTGATCTTCATGACCAGCACGGAGGCGCTTAAACAGCGACCGGATCTGTTTCGTAAATGGCTCGGCAAAGTGATTCCGACTGGAGACAATAAGTTCAGTGCTCTGAACAGCGCTGTCTTTAGCGGAGGAAGCTTCATCTATGTTCCGCCGGGCGTGAAAGTAAAACATCCGCTCCAGGCGTACTTCCGAATCAACGCCGAAAACTTTGGTCAGTTCGAACGGACATTGATCATTGCCGATGAAGGATCTGAAGTCATGTACATGGAAGGATGTACAGCTCCGAAATTTGCGACAGCAACGTTGCACTCGGCGGTAGTTGAGCTGGTGGCGCTACCGGGCGCAAAGATCCAATACATCACGGTGCAGAACTGGGCACCGAACGTGTTCAATCTTGTGACTAAGCGTGGGCTGGCGCACGAAGAAGCAGAGATCAAATGGATCGACTGCAATATTGGCTCGCGATTGACCATGAAATATCCGGGAGTGGTCTTAAAAGGCCGCAAGGCGCGGGGCGAAGTCATCAGCATCGCGCTAGCCGGCGACGGTCAACATCAGGACACTGGTGCGAAAATGATCCATGCCGCTAATGAGACGACGAGTAATATCGTGTCCAAGAGCATCAGTATTGGCAAAGGGCGAGCGACCTATCGCGGTCTTGTGCATATACCTAAGCACCTCAAACACTGTAAGAATAATACGGAGTGCGATGCTCTGTTGATCAACGCGCATAGCCGCACCGACACCTACCCGGCGATTACGGTCCGGGGGACAGGAAACGCCGCGCAGCACGAGGCATCGGTCAGCCAGATCAGCGCAGAGCAGATCTTTTATATGCAGCAGCGCGGTCTGAGCGAAGGTCAAGCGATGAGCCTCGCAGTGAACGGGTTCGTGAACGATCTGGTGCGACAATTCCCAATGGAATACAGCGTCGAGCTCAAGCGCCTGATCGATCTCGAAATGGAGGGATCCGTTGGGTAAAGGAAATCGTCTGGCAGCTCTGAGGTTTTCAGGAGCTGAGGCGCAGTCCTCCTGAACAATATCGTACTCAGCCTCGTCGTCGTCCTCGAGGGCCACGACGAGGACGAAAATAATAGACATGGCTACTACTACGCAGGAACCTTGCTTCCAGGCCCCGGTACCCGAAACATTGGACTGGTTTTCTGAACAGCAGGCGGAAGCGCAAAAGGCGTTCGAAAATGAACCATTTCCGGCGCGAACCGACGAAATGTGGCGATTTTCGTCGATCAAGAATGTC
>JBPYFC010000007.1:0-6406 GCA_051984705.1 Chthoniobacterales bacterium
AAGTTCCCGTGTCCAGGAGGCGATGGCACGGTCCACTCTAGGGTCGTCGCGCTCCATGGATTTTTGGGGGCTTCCGGTCCCTTAAAAATACTGTAAACGAAGTTGATCAAGAAAGGCACCGTAGAAAGTCCGAGGCCAAACGCGCAGAGGCTCACAAAAATATTGATCGGTTGTTGGCTGCGCAAATGATCGTACAACGTCGGATCGGCGATTCTGCGCATCATCCCGTTCAGACCGAGATTATGCATGGGAAAGAAGGTAAGATTGAAGAAGATGAAAGCCGACACAAAATGAACCTTGCCCCAGAACTCATTCATCATGCGGCCGAACATTTTGGGAAACCAAAAATATATGCCGCCGAAGGCGCCGAACAGACTCGCTCCGAATAGGACATAATGAATGTGTGCAACGATGAAATAGGTATTGTGGATGAAGATATCGACCGGTGTGGAAGCCATGAAAATGCCGCTGAGGCCGCCGATTACGAACATCGACACAAATGCCAGCGCAAAACACATTGGAGTCTTGAATCGGATCGAACCGCCGTACGCCGTTCCAATCCAGTTGAAGGTTTTGATTGCCGAAGGAACAGCAATCACCATGGTTGATAGTGAGAATGTCGACGAGAGCACCAGGTTCATCCCGCTGACGAACATGTGGTGGCCCCAGACAATAAAACCAAGAAAACCAATAGCGATCATTGCCCACACCATCGCCTTGTATCCAAAGATCGGTTTGCGAGAGAAGACCGATATGATTTCCGAGACTACTCCCATCGTCGGTAAAATGAGGACGTAGACCTCCGGATGACCAAAGAACCAGAAAAGATGCTGCCACAGCAACGGTTGGCCGTAATTGGAGGAAGAGAAAAAATGGGTGTGGAAATTAAGGTCCATAAAAAGCATTGCCACGGCAGCGGATAGCACGGGAACCGCCAATAGAATCAAGAAAGCCGTGATCAGAATTGCCCAAACCGGCAAAGGCAACCGGAACATCTTCATTCCGGGCGCCCGCATGTTGATGGTCGTGGTAATATAATTTACCGAGCCGGCGATTGACGATAGACCGTTGACGAAGATGCCGATGCACCAAAGGCTTTGGCCCGCCTGTGTACCATTGTAGGCACCATTGGCGGAAAGCGGCGCATACGACGTCCAGCCAGCAGCCGGAAATCCGGCCGGCACAAAGAAGCTGGAAAGCAGGATAATGCCCGACAGAAGGAACAACCAGAAGGACAATGCGTTGAAGAAAGGGAACGCCATATCCCGTGCCCCGATTTTCAGCGGAATCACGAAGTTACCAAACACGCCGACCAAGAGGGGCATCATTACGAGAAACACCATTACCGTGGCGTGCATCGTAACCAGCGCATTGTAGCCTCCCGGCTTAATTGCGCCATTGCTTACCAGCCAGCTCGGGAGAAATGGGCCGATCAATGGCACTGGATGACCGGGGAATGCCAGCTGGTAGCGGACGCCCATGGCAAGCAATCCTCCCACGCACAGGAAACACAAGCAGGCAAAGAGATATTGAATGGCAATTGTTTTGTGGTCTTCCGCCCAGATATATTTCCCAAAGAAGCTGAGCTGGTGTGGCTCGCCATGATCTCGACGTTCAATGGTAGCGTGAGCAATTGTCTGGGGCATAAGTAATTCCACGCCGAGAGCTAAGCTCGAAAAGTGAGTGTGCTTAGCAGATCGCGCCGCTCCGTTTGTCCAAGCAGTAATCTATATCGTAGAGCGATATATTATCAAACCCGTTTTTTGAATGGAGCCGGCCACCGTACCGTAGCCACAAATCGTTCTCCAACTCGGTTTTGTCCTCCACCGGCTGACGCTGGGAGTGCCCCCCTGGAGCACGAGGTCGAGGGGGCTCGAAAAATGTCATTCCGAAAACGTCTTCCGGAATTGAGTTCCGGATTCATGAAGAGCTGGCAAGGGGACTAGTTTAAAATCCCATTCCGACGCGACATGTGCAGCCACCGCCCCAGACCACTAGCACCTTCCGGAACAGCCTTGCACGCCACATATCGCCCTCTAACTCGATCTTGTCATCGCAGTTCTGGCGCCTCCAGCATCCCCCTCGAGTGCGAGAACGCAACCTGTCTGATTTGTAATCTTCGGGCAAGGATTCAGCCACACGAGCGGTGGTAGTTAGTCGCAGGGGTGTTTTGAGCCCATGCGATGAACAAGTTAAAACGAACGACGGTGCGTGATGCATGGCGCATCACCTGGCCATACTGGACATCGGAAGAAAAATGGTCGGCCTGGGGTCTCCTGCTGGCTGTAGTGGCGCTCAATCTCGGCAATGTGTACATCAGCGTCCGGATCAATGAGTGGAACAGGGCCTTCTATAATGCGCTCCAGTCGCTCAATGGCGCCGAATTCTCCCGGCAACTGGGTATCTTCTGCGTTCTGGCCGCCGCGTTTATCGCGATGTCGGTCTACGCGCTTTATCTCAACCAGATGCTCCAGATACGCTGGCGGCGCTGGCTTACACGCAAATACCTCGGCGCCTGGCTGGGCAACCGCGCCTACTATAAGTTACAGCTGGTCGGCCCGGGCGGAGCGTCAGAGCGAAATTCCGCCGGGCCAGACAACCCTGACCAACGAATCTCCGAAGACCTCAATCAGTTCACCACCTATGTACTGAGCTTGTCGCTCGGGCTTCTGACTTCAGTCGTTTCTCTGGCTTCCTTTCTTGTAATTCTCTGGGGACTCTCCGGATCCGCGGAGATCCCCATCGGGCCGTGGGGCAAGATTTATATACCTGCCTATCTGGTATGGGCGGGCTTGGCCTATGCCGCTGTCGGCACCTGGCTCACCATCAAAATCGGCCGGCCGTTGGTGCCGCTCAATTTCGCCCGGCAGCGCTTCGAAGCTGATTTTCGGTTCAGCATGGTACGCTTGCGAGAAAACGCAGAGAGTGTTGCTTTCTACGGCGGCGAACCGGTCGAACTCGGCGTGTTCAACGATCGGTTCCGAAGCATATTCGATAACTTTTGGCAGATCATGAAGCGGCAAAAACGCCTTACCTGGTTCACTGCCGGTTACTCGCAGGTAGCGATCATTTTTCCAGTGATGGTCATCGCGCCGCGCTATTTTGCGAAGCAAATCGGGTTAGGTGGTCTGATGCAAGTAGTCAATGCTTTCTCCAACGTGCAGAGCTCCCTGTCTTTTATCATTACCTCCTATATGGACATCGCGGCCTGGCTTGCGGTGACGGAACGGCTCCAGAGCTTTGAGCGGCGACTGTTTGCAATTCAAGAATCGGCTCGCGCCCGGCAGAAGCTGATCATTCGGAGACAGGGTAATGGCATCGTCGTCAAGGATGTCGATCTCGATCTGCCGGACGGCACGTCGCTCTTGCGTAGCGTCACCTTCGCGGCCACTCCCGGAGAGGCAGTATTGATTGTCGGTCCGACCGGAGCGGGCAAGAGCACGTTGTTGCGGGCAGTCGCTGGGATTTGGCCGTTCGGGCGCGGCGACGTTTGGCTTAGCGAAAAACGAATTCTTTTCCTGCCGCAAAGACCTTATCTACCGCTTGGCACTCTCGCCACTACACTGCTCTATCCGAGAGGACGTGAGAACTCTGGTCCGCTGAACGACAAAAGCGGCATCTCCACATTCCGACTGATGGCGGTCCTTGATAAAGTGGGGCTTGGCGAGTTCGCGGGCGAGCTTGAGGTACATGAGAACTGGCCTCAGCGCTTATCGCTTGGCGAGCAACAGCGGCTCGCGTTCGCCCGGATTCTTTTGACTCAACCGGCAGTGGTTTTCTTGGACGAAGCTACATCCGCACTCGATGAGAATTCCGAGGGGCACCTGTATTCTCTGCTGCGCACCGCCCCCTGGCGGCCAACTGTCATCAGCGTCGGCCACCGAAGCACCCTCCGTCAATTCCACGACCAAGTTTTAGATATAGTCACTTTCAGCGAGCGGGCGGCTACTCATGCCTGTGGTGTTGACGCCGCATAGCAGACGCAATCGCAACCTAATCTTCCTCGTTCTCGAACTCGATCTCGTCCTCCCTGGCTTAGCGGCCTGTGATGCCGTTCGCGAGTACGAGATTGAGGGCTATTATGCGCGATAACAGGCTCTCACACTACAAAAGCCCTACAAAGCACTAGTGTAACTGCCGTTCCGCGCCAAGCCGGAAGAACTTCCGGATAGGTGAGAGCAGATCTCTTTGGTCACACAATACGCGAGCTTTGGACGCTCAAGGCTTGCCCCGGAACCCTGATCTGCCCTAAAATTGATCGGGTCTGGGGAACTCGGAAATTCGGTTAGATCCTATCGCGGCTTCTCCCTCGCTTTCCTTTATGTCACGAACCGCGCAGCCAAAGCAGGTAGAAATCCGCTTAAGCCGGCAAGGGACTCAGAAGGGGCCAAAGCCGATCTTTCGATTCTCTTTAGGTTCCTTTCTCGGCGTACTTATTTTGAACATCCTCATTTCTCCTTTCGTGGATCGGCTTCCGAGCGGGGGTCTTATTGAGACGTTGCTCATGACATTGGTCTTGCTGTTCGCCGTACTCTCCATCGCGGGCGGCCGGAGAGCGCTGGTGGGGGTTGTGTTGGTTGCACCTGCAGCGCTGGGAGAATGGTTAAATTATTTGCGGCCTGAAATGTCGATCTACGTGATGACCCGTGCAGCGGGGCTGTTGTTCATCGGGTTCGTGGTCATTCAGCTTCTGCGCTTCATAGTCTATGCACCTCGGGTCGATTCTGAGGTTTTGTGCGCAGCCGTAGCCGGCTACCTGCTATCGGGGTTGGCTTGGTCCCTTGCTTATACGCTTTTGAGCCGCCTTGACCCCAATTCTTTCGTTTTCACCCTCGGTCCGAAGTCCGACCAGTCTATGAATGCCTTCACCGGCCTTTATTTCAGTTTCATCACGCTTAGCACCGTCGGGTATGGTGACATCGTCCCCGTCTCGAGCGTGGCACGTATGCTGGCCATAGTGGAGGCGATGTTTGGAATGTTTTATATGACGCTGCTGATTGCTCGACTGGTTTCACTCTACTCCTCCAAAAGTTCGCCCGAAGCCGTAAACGTCGAGAAAACAGAAGACAAGAAAAGAATGGCGTCCCAGAATTCACAAACAAGCAGCAACACCCCGGAAGAATGAGACTCTTCGGTCGTTTTGTCGGTCGAAATTTCCAACAATAAGAAGAACCTAACTTCAGATTTTGCTCACCACACGAGCCCATGGAGCAACCGTCTGTTAAGGCGTAGCCGAATCGCCATCAATTAAGGACTTAAGCCAGATGCAGGTTTCGCGTCCGCTTGCTCCCGCGTATTGCTGACACTCGGTTGCTGCGCCGAGATTAGACCGGAGTTTTCCGGGGTTTCGATAACGCCGTATGCGTCCATCAGTGGGTGCTTGCTGAGAAATCTGGTCAAGGTCCAAAGATCGCTGGTGATTCCTGCGATATGGATTTTTGACATTCCGGAGGCCGAATCTTCCTGAACCAACCGAACGATAGTTCCGGAGACCAGATAGTAGGCTCGGAGCTGGTCGGTCATCTGCAGTTCGGTCTGATCGGTGTGGTGTTTCACGATCAGGCGCACATCTTCTTTCGAAGGACATGCGTAGGGGCCATCGACCGCGATCCAGCGGTAATCTTTGGTGCCAGGGTTAATATCATTGAAAGATAAGGCGGTGGACGCCAGGCCACAAAAAATAGCTCCGAGAATAACTGCTTTTGCGTTCATAGATTTTTATTTGCCCGCTTGTTGGGTTGCCCTAACTAGCACGAAGACTTTGCTGAAATATGATTGCGCTCTGTAGGGATGTTGCGATCAATCTCCCATCGATAAACCAATGGACCATTGTGAGTGAAAGCGACCAAGAACCTTTGCCCGAAAATGGACCCGTCGTTTGTTAGCGCGGTAAACAAATTTCGGAGCCATGCCCGAAGAGCTAGCCGTAAGCTCTGCTTTTTTGTTCTGTTTCGAAGGATCGCTTTGACGATCTCGGTGTTGCTCATAGATGCCGGACAATTACACATCGGGCTGGGTCGTCGCTATTGTACGTTCGTGCAAAAAAGCGAACGGTAAGCTCCCCCCTGATTAACAAGATATCGCTAATCCGCGGTGGCAGTGATTCCTGGCCAACCAAAAGTCAATGATTTTAAGTGGCTAGTGGCTGGTGGCTGGTCGCTAGCTGGACACCCGGTTGTTTAATCCAGCCTCTGACAACTAGCCACTAGCCACTAACGACAAATGTCTCAGGGGGAACGCGCGGCGCAGAGGATGGCACCCTCGCTATCTCTTAAGAAGGATCGGCTGCCTGGATCGGCAGAATAAAGCGTGCTGTTGCGCCACCGCCGGCATTATTCTCGAGCCAGATTCGGCCCCCGTGGGCTTCGATTATCTTCCGGCAAATCGAAAGTCCCATGCCAAGCCC
>JBPYFC010000008.1:0-5147 GCA_051984705.1 Chthoniobacterales bacterium
AAGCAGGTAATTTCTGGGCTACCGCGTCTTCGAGTTACCGCCCGTCGGTTTCCGTAACCCATCGGTCTCGGTAGGGCTGAGCTTTAGCTCAGCCTCGTGCGTGTGGCAGGCTCACGAGGCTAAGCTAAAGCTCAGCCCTACCGAATTGCAGAGCCAGTCACAGCCCTTCCCAATCACGGCGCCTCGCGGCAGGGAACGCGCCGATCAACAAAACGAGCATCGCGGCTCTGCGTGACGTGTTTGTCACAGTTCGCATAGATTTTGCGGCGCTGGCGGAACGACCGCTAAATGCCTTCCGGCTCGATTCGAACGACCGCTGGCCGCTTCACCGGAGGTCGTCTTTTCCAAGAAACCTTCATAGGCCCGAAGCGCGCTCTGATTGTGCTTGCGAACTAAATTCTCTACCCGCTCGGCATCGCCGCTTCGGATGGCGCGAAGGATCTGCCAGTGTTGCTTCTGGGCAACCGGCAAATGATCGACAAACACTTCCTTCAAGAAGTGCCGATGAAGCCGGTCCCAGTGATCGAGCACTTTTGCGATTAGGCTTGCTATGAGTGGTGTGCCGGCGTGCGCACAGATGAATTCATGGAAATGACGGTTCTCTTGCGACCACGCCTCTGCATCCGAAGTCAACGCATCCATGCGCGTAACAATCGTGTCGAGCTGATCCAGTTCCTCCGGCTTCAGCCGTCCACAAGCCATCCGGCTGCTGGTTACCTCCATCGCTTCCAGCAGGGTGAATACTTCAATGATTGATTCTGGTTTGATCTCTGCTACTCGCGCGCCGATGAACGGCTCGAACACAACATATCCATCGGCGTGCAACTGGTGAAGCGCCTCGCGAACTGGTATTGTGCTGACGCCAAGGTTCTCCGCCAGATCGTCGATCACCAACCTGGTTCCTGGCGCAAGTTCACCATTCAGGATTGCTCCTCGGATCTCGGCCACAACCAGATCCTTTTTGCTGCGTACACCGATCAAACGTTTCATCGGATCACTGTTCAAGCCCAGGTGCTCCGGCAAGGTCGGGAGCGTTTGCTTTCCAATTTCCGCCGAGGACTTTTCCGAACCGCTCCTTGATCAGTTCAAGAGCTCTGTTGCCCGGTAATTGCCAAAGCTCTTGATTAAATATTTCGACTTCGATTGGACCGTGAAACCCTGCTTTTCCGATCAGCACAGCAATCGCTGCCAGCTCAATGTACCCGTCTCCCATTAACCCGCGGCCATTCAATATATCAGGGATTGGAAGGATCCAGTCGCTTATATGAAATCCAAAGATCCGGCCAGCTGCCCGTTCGACTTGCTCTTCCAAGGCCGGATCCCACCAGACATGATAGGCGTCAATTACCACTCCAACTATTTCTTGAGGAAAAAGGGCCGCCAGATCATTGGCTTGCGCCAACGTCACGACCACCGATCGATCAGCAGCAAACATCGGATGCAGGGGCTCGATTCCTAATTGAACACCTCGTTCGGCCGCATACGGAACGAGTTCGGCAATCCCTTCTTCTACCATTCGACGGCTTGCCGATAGCCCCGTTTTCCCGATTCCGCCGCACACTAACACCAACAAAGGAGCGCCAAGCAGAGCCGCTTCATCGATTGCTGCGCGATTGTCTTCCAACCGCTGCTGACGCTGTTTGTCATCATCGTAAGGAAAGAACCCGCCTCGGCAAAGGCTAGACACTTTGAGGCCCGCATTTGCGATTAGTTCTTTCGCTCTTTCGATTCCGACTTCGTGTACGCGGTCTCGCCACAGGCCAACATGTGAAATGTCATATTTGCGGCAGCCCTGCACGAGCTGTTCCAGCGTCATCTGCCGTACCGAATAATGATTAATGCTTAGCCGTGCGCGCACATTCATTTGTCACATCACCCCAGCTGGCGCTAGAAACCGTTGCATTCGCTCCATCGCCATCTCCTGATCGAGGAGCAACCCAGCATGGTCTGCCAGAATAAAAAGCCGGCTCATGTGCGCGACTGATCGCGCTGATTCGAGTCCTCCTACCATTCGAAAATGCGTCTGCAGCCCGTTGAGATAGGCTAGAAAAACTAACCCTGCTTTGTAATGGTAGGTCGGCTCCTGAAAAATGTGACGAGCCAACGGCACGGTAGGATTCAAAATCTGCAGGAACCCGTCTTGATCGCCTCGATCCAACGCACCGAATGCGGCCGATGCGGCCGGCGCAATCGCGTCAAAAATCCCAAGGAGCGCATGGCTGAAATTGTCATTCTGGAGGGGCGCTGCTCGCAGCGCCCCTTTGGCGGAGAGCGCTGTGTTCTGGTTCTTCTCCGGAGCTTCGGCAGCACGGGCGTCGCTAGCGACGCCCCTCCAAGGTCGTTCGTCTCCGAGGATCAGTTCAGGATACGAGAAATCGTCTCCTGTGAATAGCTTCATCCCTGCTGGAAGCTTTCGGCGAATCCCAATTTCTCGGTCCTTGTCCAGAAGCGATATTTTTACGCCGGCGACTTTGCTGGCTAATGCGTTAAGCAGGATCAAGAATTTCTCCGTCGCTACGTCCAGGTCGGTTGAGCCCCAATAGCCGGTGAGAGCTGGATCGAACATTGGACCAAGCCAGTGCAGGATTACACGATCTTTGCACGATCCAACGACTTCGCTGTAGACCTGTTGATAGTCGTCAAATGAGCGAGCGATCGCGGCCAGCGATCTGCTGGCCATGATAACGACTTGTCCGTTCCATTGTTCGATCCAGTCGCATTGCTCTTCGTAGGCAGCAGCCACGTCCGACAATGACCGAGCATTGGAAAGCTGATCTGTTCCTGCGCCGCAAACGATCTGATGCTTCCCGCTCGACGCCGCGAGGCAAGAGCGACGGATCAGCTCTTTAGCGGCAGTCCAGTCGAGTCCCATGCCGCGCTGGGCCGTATCCATTGCTTCAGCTACTCCAAAGCCTAGCGACCAAAGATGTTCGCGAAAACGTAATGTCGCCTCCCAATCGATGACAGCCGGGATTCCTAATCCATTTTCCGCCAACGGATCGGCAACCACGTGCGCTGCTGCGTAGGCAGTCCGGCAGTGAAACTCTGAAACCGTGGCGAATGCTCTGCTCGGTTGCAGCGTGTATTCGGTTAAATCTCCGTCGCCAAGTGGCAGGCAAATCGAGCTAGTTTTCATTTCTGGATTCTAAAATTGAAGCGGGTCGAGCGCCGGCTAGTCGAGGTGGGAAGCTCAACCCATCCGGCCTCAGCCGGACTGGGAAGCTTGCGCGCTGAAGATCTCAACGTGGTCATGGCAGACAATCCTCCGGAATTGGTCGCGCCATTGGCGGATCGACCTTCCAGTTCGACATCTTTGGGTGTCGCTATACTTCGGACCCAGCAAATTCATAACGGCTCTAGATCAACCCACCGACGCTCTTTCCACGATTGCAGAGCTGCCTCCGCCAATTGCACACCCTTGGCTCCTTCTAAAAGCGTGTAAGGAAACGGCGTATCTTCCAACACATGCCTGAGAAACAGCTCCCACTGAGCCTTGAATCCGTTCTCGAACGTCTCGTTCTCCGGTATCTCATGCCAGTCACCAAAGAAATCGTGTGTGTTCAGTACATCAGGGTTCCAGATCGGCCTGGGCGTCTGGACGCGGTGCTGCACCTTGCAATTCCGAAGCCCCGCGACTGCGCTTCCGTTCACTCCATCAACTTGAAGGCTGAACAGTTCGTCCCGGTAGACACGCACGCACCAGGACGAATTGATTTGCGCGACTACGCCATCTTTCAGTTCGAAGAGCGCGTAGGCAGCATCATCTGCAGTCGCGTCGTACCGATGACCTTTTTCATCGTATCGGACAGGGATATGTCGCGCGCCGATTGCACAGACGCTTTGTACCGGACCAAACAGATTATCGAGCACGTAACGCCAATGGCTGAACATATCCAGAATGATGCCGCCTCCATCTTCCGAACGGTAATTCCAGGAAGGACGCTGAGCTGGTTGCCAATCTCCTTCGAAAACCCAGTAACCAAACTCGCCTCGCACCGACAGGATTTTTCCGAAGAATCCGCTTTCGATGAGATGCTTAAGCTTTCGAAGCCCGGGCAAAAACAATTTGTCCTGTACAACTCCATTTTTGATGCCTCCCTTTACCGCCAATCGGCTGAGTTCGAGCGCTGTCGGCAAGTCTTCGGCAACCGGTTTTTCGCAGTAGACATGTTTACCGGCGGCGATCGCGGCCTTAACAGCGGGAGCGCGCTCGCTTGTCACCTGAGCATCGAAGTAGATGGAAACATCAGGATCGGTCAGAGCTGAATCGAGATTTGTGGTCCACCGATTCAGTCCAAACTCTTCGGCCAGCGCGCGTATTCTATTTTCGTTGCGGCCGACCAAAACAGGCTCCGGTTCTACCAACTCGCCATTGGCCAGCTGAAGACCGCCTTGTTGGCGGATCGCCAGGATGGACCGGACCAGGTGCTGGTTGCGCCCCATGCGACCGGTAACGCCGTTCATCAGGATCGGGAGAATTCGCTGCTGCATTTTTTTGTGGGAATCGCTCTGTTGCCGTTTGGAAAATTTCAAAAGCGGACCACACAACTGTTTGAACCGCAAAGATAATCATATATCATATATTCTACTGCCTGCCAGCAATGACTTTGGTCGCCGGCAGCACTAATTTCATCAGAAAAATGACTACTCCCCTCCGCATCGCTGTGGTCGGTTCCGGTATCGGCGCTCTACACGTCCAAGGCTATCAAGCCGCTCCAGATCTTTTCGAGGTGATCGCCGTTTGCGATATTGACGCTGAGCGCGGATCGGCCCTGGCCCAAAAGTATGGTATCCGGGAATCGCTGACCGATTTCTCCGCGGTGATTCGTCGCGCCGATGTGGACGTCGTTGATCTTTGCACTCCGCCTCATCTTCATTTCCAACAGATCTTCGCTGCTCTTGAATCTGGAAAGCATGTGATATGCGAAAAGCCGATCACCGGCAGCCTGGTCGAGGTGGATCGTTTAGAAGAGCTTGCTGCCAGGACCGGCAACCAGATCATGCCGATTTTCCAGTACCGCTTCGGTCATGGCCTGCAAAAGCTGAAATCCTTAGTTGATCGCCGGCTCACCGGCGACGCCTTTGTCTTCAATGTTGACATCGCCTGGTGGCGATCATCCGACTACTACGCGGTGCCATGGCGCGGT
>JBPYFC010000009.1:0-9295 GCA_051984705.1 Chthoniobacterales bacterium
ATTTTATTGGAATTAACCCGGCACGGGATGGAAAGAAAACGGGCTTATGAAGCGGTACAGCAAGCCGCGATGAATACGTGGCAAGGCACGAACGATTTTCTGACTGAGGGTCAGAAGATTCCAGAGATCACGTCAGCGATACCCGAGCGGGAATTGCAGAAGCTCTGCTCGATGGATCAGCATTTTCGTTACATCGATCAAACGTTTAAAGATGTAGGCTTGTAGGGTGGTTGGCGTTTGGCGTTTGGCGTTTGGCGTTTGGCGTTTGGCGTTTGGCGCCGATTTTGCCGGCAGATTCAGGCATCAAAGTCACGAACAAATGGTTTGTGAGCAATATTGTGTTCCTTGAATTGAGCCATTGGCTGAAAACTGTACAAGGGAATACTGGAAACAAACGATCGGGCGTGGTACCGTGCGCTCCAAGTTTGATCATGCATCGTAGTTTTCTCGTATTGTTCCTCGCGTTTCCGTTGCTATTCGCTGGCTGCAAGAAAAGCGCGACTCAGGCGCGGCAGGAAAAAAAGGAAGCACAGAATCCGGTTGCGACTGCATCGACTGCGCCAACTCCCGTTGCGGTTGCTACTCCAACTCCGACACTTGCACCAGCGATCGATCGTTCCGCTAAGGTGATGGTCCTTTTGTATCACCGTTTCGAGGATCGGCCAAAGGACAGTCTGGCAATCCCGCCTGCCGAATTCCGGCAGCATATGGAAGAGCTCAAGAAAGATGGGATCTCGGTGATTTCGATGAAAGATTTTCTCGCATGGCGCCGAGGCGAAAAATCGATCCCGCCCAAGAGCGCAATTATTACCATCGATGACGGCTATATCTCGGCTTACGACGTTGCTTGGCCAATCCTCAAAGAGTTTGGATATCCGTTCACGATGTTTATCTACACAAACTTCGTGAACGTAGGCGGCAAATCGATGACCTGGGCTCAGCTCGAAGAGATGCGCGACGCTGGAGTGGATATTGAAGGCCACACTATGTCCCACCACGATCTTCGCCATGCTCCGAAGCGGACCGACGATTACATGGGCTGGCTGCACAACGAAATTTACGGGTCGAAAGATATTCTGGAACAGAAACTCGGCATTAAGATAGTTGCCTTGGCGTTTCCCTACGGTACCCACAACGAGGTCGTGCGGAAGATGGCCAAAGATGCAGGATACGAAGCCATGTTTACTGTCTACGGGCAACACATGGGATTTGATGCACCAATGGACCAGCTTGGGCGGTATGCATTCGACGCGCGACATCGAGAGATTTTCAAAATGGCGGTTGATTTCGGCGCCAACCAAGTAGGGGCGCCTTCAGGGGAGATGGCCAGCGACATACCTTCAACGTCTGTGGTCACGCAACCGGCCAACGATGAGCACACGCCAAACCCGAGGCCAACGATCAAAGCGAACATGGCTTCGCTTGGTGACGTCGATCCAAATTCGGTTCAGATGCGAATCAGCGGCCTGGGACTGGTACCGGCCAAGTATGACGCTCAATCGAAATCCGCTTCGTATGAAGTGACACAGAATCTTATCCCGCGAGCTTACACGGTAATCATCTCCGCGAAAGCACAGGGCAGGCGAATAGAGACACGTTGGAATTTTACGGTTGACCCGTCGGCCAGTACACCGGCTACCGCTCCGGCCGCACCAACGGCGAATAAGCAAGCTGGCACAAGGATGTAACTGTGTTTTCGCAGCTTTCTGACAAGCTTCAGGACATTTTCAAAGATCTGCGTGGCCACGGGACGATCACCGAGGCCAACATTTCTGAGGCGATGCGCCAGGTCCGTTTGGCGTTGCTTGAGGCGGACGTTCACTATCAGGTCGCCAAGGACTTTATTGCGCGCGTTCGGGAGAGGGCGCTCGGACAGGACGTGCTGCGCAGCGTCACTCCTGGTCAGCAAATCGTAAAAGTCTTTTACGACGAGATGACGCGGCTTCTCGGAGGCGACAACGAACCGTTGAATTTAAACAAGCCGGCCAGGATCATGATGGTCGGTCTGCACGGTTCCGGAAAGACGACTTCTGCTGCCAAGTTGGCAAGGTACCTGAAAAAACAGGGAAAATCGCCACTCCTTTTTGCGTGCGACTTGCAGCGCCCAGCGGCAATTGACCAACTGGCAACTCTGGCTGCTCAAGTCGAAGTACCGGTTTTCCGCCCTGAACCAGGTCAGACTGATCTCGTGCGGGCAGGTAATGAAGCGTTGGCTTGGGCAGAGAAGCAGAACGGCAATGTCCAGATCTTCGACACGGCCGGCCGCCTCGAAATTGATGAAGTACTCGTCAATGAACTCAAAAAGCTGCGCGATTTGCTGCAACCACAGGAAATCCTGTTGGTTTGCGACGCCGCGACCGGGCAACAGGCCGTTAACGTTGCTACTCACTTCCATCAAGCTCTCGAATTGACCGGACTAGTGCTGACAAAGCTCGACGGTGATGCCAGAGGCGGTGCCGCGCTTTCCATGCGAGAGGTCACACGCCGCCCGATCAAATTCGCCGGTGTCGGCGAAAAAATCGATCAATTTGAGCCATTCTTTCCGGACCGTCTCGCCGGGCGAATCCTCGGGATGGGCGACGTCGTCAGTCTGGTCGAGCGAGCTGCGGAAGCGATCGACGAGGATGAAGCTGCTCGCCTGGAAAAGAAACTGAAGACTGCTAAATTCGATTTCGACGATTTCCTGGCGCAATTCAAGATGCTTCGCCGGATGGGACCGCTTGAAAATGTCCTTGGCATGCTTCCGGGGATGAGTAATATGAAAGGCTTTTCGGTTGACGAAAAACAGCTAAAGCGGGTTGAAGCAATCGTGCTCTCAATGACGCCGGGCGAACGCAAAAACCCGGATATCCTGAATGCAAGGAGGAGGCAAAGAATCGCTCGTGGCAGTGGGAGTTCGGTGACCGAAGTAAATTCGCTGATTCAGAGGTTCAGCCAAATGCGGAAACTCATGAAGAATGCGGGGAAAATGAAAAAGATGCTGGCCCGGAACCCAGGCGCCAGGATGAGAAATGGTTGAACGATAGAGTATGGCAGTTTCGATTAGACTGAGAAGAGAAGGTGCAAAAAATCGGCCTTATTACCGTGTCGTAGTAGCTGACAAACGCAGCCCGCGCGACGGCAAGTTCATTGAAGCAATTGGAAACTACGATCCAACCGGATCAGGGGTCAATTATCACCTGGACTTGACCCGGGCCGATTACTGGGTCAGCAAAGGCGCCCGACCTAGCGCCACCGTGGCGAGCATCATTCTGCAGGCGCGCAAAAAAGCCGCCGTCGACGCCGAGAAAACGGCGGCATCTTAAGATAACGTGGAGAGCTTTCTCGAATTTGCAATCCGGCAATTGGTTGAGGCACCGGACGAAGTGCTCGTCACCAAGGTTGAGCAGGGGCGCAAATTGATCTTCAAGGTCGAGATGAGAAAGTCAGATGTCGGCAGGGTGATTGGCCGAAACGGACACACTATTGCTGCTGTGCGAAATTTGCTTACTGCCGCCGCAGCCAGGACTGGTCACCAGGTGTTTCTCCAGATCGTCGAGTGACGCGTTAGACGCGGACACTAGAATGAAGTTCTCTGATTAGCTTTGGAACTCTCGCGTAAGATCCAGAAACTCTACACGGGCGAGGCTTTGGATAGCCTCCTAAGCACGTACTATCGTTGGCGCCGTCCCCTCAACGCCAAGAAGATGACCGAGTTCTTGAACTCGAAAGGATTCGAACGGATCCGCGCCAGGTACCAGGATCCGAAAGACAAGAAAGGCTGGCCGAAATACGTCGAGGCGGAAGAACGACTGGATTTGGCCATCCGCCAGGCACGCTCATTGCATCTCGACCGATGTACTGGTCTTGGTGTGCTCGATATCGGAAGCGGGGCTGGTTATTTCCTTTATGTCTGCAAACAGCTTTGTCACGCCGTAATGGGTCTCGATCTCGACTGGCCGAGCATGTACAGCGAAATGTTCCAGATGCTGCAGATGCCGCGCAAAGTTTGGCGTATCGATCCATTCCACCGTTTGCCCGATCTTGGTCGCCGGTTCGATTTAATAACCGGGTTCGCTGTTTGCTTTAATTCGCATGGATCAGAGCATGTCTGGGGCGTAAAAGAATGGGGATTCTTTCTGGATGACCTGACAAAAAATCTGCTGACCCCAGGCGGCAGAATCTATTTTGAACTGAACCCCGAGCCATGGGGTTACTATACGCCCGAGCTAGCCGACTATTTTCGGAGCCGAGGCGGAAATGTTGAAGGTAAGCGGATCACGTTTCGTAAGTGATCTGCTCATTTTCGTCCCTCAACGTCGAGTTGGTAGCTCAATCCGCCAATGGCGGATCGATTCGGAGGATCGGGGCGGCCAAGCTTCTAGCTTGACCTTCCAGGCCGACATGAAGGGCGATCCGCCGCTGCGGCGGGTCCGTCGCCGTCGTGGAGCTATCCAAAGGGTGCTGCGGGACGGCCTCCAAACGCGCTCCTCCAAAAAACAACGCTTTCAGCCACATCTTCAAAAATCTTGGCCTGCTGACCGCAGCGCAATCGCATTCATATCACAGAAAGGAGTTTCCTCTGTTGCTTATGAAGCGTCGAAGGCTGGCCGCTCAAGAAGTCGCCGAAGCTGGGATGACACTTGTCGAGCTGCTTGTTGTGCTCGCGATCATCGCAGCTCTGGCCGGAATTATTTACCCGGCCATCATGGACTCGATCAAGAAATCTGAGGTCTCGATGGCTGCTCAGCGAGTAGACGCAGTAGAAAAAGCGAAGGTCCAATATCAGCTCGATAACGTCGACAGCCAGACCATTGATAAAACAGCGGGAACTGCAGATATGCCTATTACCGCGCTTCAACCATATCTGGTTCGTCTGGGACAAAATATTGCGAGCTCAGCCGACCTCAGCAACGGCACAGGCGGCACAATCCATCCAGGAAATCTGGCTTCGCATGCGTACTTCACACCAAACAATCAAAGCGACCAATCAATGCTGAGCCTGCTGCAGAAATACGGTGTTCCAACCTCCTCCGGTCCCGAGCCTACCGCTTCAGCTCCGGGACCATCGCCCGGTCAGTAGGCCTTTTTGAGGTGTCTTTCCACAGAACATGCCCCGGTACGAGTACATCACCCAAATGGCGAAAGATGCACCGTTCATTCGAGCGTCTGCTGACGCGCCATCTTTGGCCGAACTGAATTCCCGACTTGTTCGAGTCAACAAACCAGTTGTCAAAATCTTTGATCCTCCAACTGCCAAAACTGGCAAACGACGGGTTCGGATCTCGTTACGGACAAAATTAACATTTGTGGAACAGCTCGAAGCGAGTTGTTACCTCGGGATGGATTTCCGAACCGCACTGGGAATCTGCCTGCAAACAACGTCAGGGCGAACGCGAACCGGAAGGGAAATGGCTGCTCTGATCCGTGATCTATGCGAGAACGTCTCTCGCGGGATGTCATTTTCCAGAGCAATCAGCTCTTATCCTCTTGTCTTTGATGATGTGGCGGTCGGTTTGATCTCTGCAGGCGAAGAAGGCGGTACATTCAATGAATCGTTAAGTAACGTTCGCAAGATCTGGGCTCGTAACGAAGATCTACGTCATCGTTTGGCTATCATGCTCATTTATCCCGCGGTCGTTTTTGCTGCGGCTGTTGGGGTCGTTTGGTTATTGATGACTCGCGTTGTACCACAATTCATTGGCGTTCTTTCGCAGATGAACGTCGACCTTCCGTTGCCGACCAGGCTTTTGCTTTACGTTTCGCGGGTTGTTAGCGATTACCCTTGGACAATACTCATTGCCGGCGCGGCTCTGATAGCTCTCCTGCTCAGGTTGCCAGTCATTGTCAGATCATCGCCAGGACTTCACCGAACGGTTCTGGGGATCCCGATACTGGGGCATCTCTTGCTTCTGCTCGTACGCGCGAATTTTAGCCGAACGTTTGCCCAGTTGAAACAAGCCGGCGCAAAGACTACCCGCGCTTTGCTGCTCTGTCGTGACCTAAGCTGGAACTATCATTATCGATCTGCGATTGCTCGCGCGCTGGTTCGAGTTCAAGGCGGTGAACCGTTGTCGACTGCTCTGGAGCAGGATGTCGACGTTTTCGGAGAAATGGTCGTGAACGGACTGACTTTTATGGAAGCTTCCGGAGCCGACAGCGAGGGACTCTTCAGATTGACTAATCTCTTAGAGCGGCAACTGGACAGTTATATCGCCGGAATTCGGCAGGTATTAGATCCGTTGCTGATACTGTTTTTGGGAGCTGTCGTTGGCGGCATTGTTTTCGCCACTTTTTTGCCCGCAATCGAAATCCTGCAGCGAATATAATACTTTAAATAAATACGTTGTATATATGTGAAAATATTGTTAGCAATATAGCTCATATGCGGTATTCGCTGACTCACTACATCCGAAATTTCCCGCTTCGTTACTATCTTTCGGGCGGACTTGTTCGCGCTGAGGAACCTGTCGTTTCATTCTTTCTTGCGCCTGAAAATCCGGCTGTGTTGTTAACCAGAAGACATCAGGTATTTGGTTATGAGTCTGACATTGCCGATTTGCCGGATGGCCCGCCGATTGCAGGTTCCGCCAGAGAGGCGCTCGGAGTTCAGCGGTCTTTCAGCGCAAAACTTCTGGCGCGGTGGCGAACGAAAGGATCGCCCAGATTCATTTTCGCCCCGGACCTCGGCAGCTACGATTTCTACTGCAACGTGCATAGCCTCGGCAATCTGCGCGAACTCAGTGCGGAGAGTCTGCTGGAAGCTCTGCAGGAAGAGCCTCGCCAGGTTATAGGCAGCTGGGACGAGTCAAGATCGTTTCGATGGGCCCTATTTGATTCCGGGCTAGAACCGTTACGTGGGCTGTTCGATCGACGAATTCAACAGGCGTTGGTTATCGGCATTCCGGCTGACTATTGCGAGCAGGCGGAATCGTGGAGTGAGACTCAACAAGGCTCTCTATTCGCGGTTATCCCAGTCGCTGTCGCGTGCCTGAAATGGTTCTGCGAAATGATCCCGACCAGGAACCAGACCGCTTTCCTTTTGCTGCTTTTGTCACATTCAGTCGTGCTGGCTGTCGTGCAAGATCAGCAGATAGTCCTGCTCCGGCAGTATCTCGAGGACGCGCTGCTCGCATACCAAGAGGTTCCGACGTTGGCTGAGGAGCTCCGAGTGGAAAATCACGCTGTTTACGTTTGGTCAGCCGGACCTGTTCCTGAGAATCTCGCGAGGCATCTGGCCGGCACGGAGCTGGCCGGTGAAGTGTTGCAGCATATCAACGGTACTCCAGTCTCGATCCGGAGACCGTCAGATGGATTTATGACAGAAACAAACGCTGCTGTGCCACATCTTCTGCGCTGGTTGGAGGGGCGCTTGGCATGAAGTATTTATTTGTTTCGGACGAACGCCTGATTCAACAGGAATACCGACGCGGGATCATTTTTCGATTGGCTGGAGTATTGATTCTGTTAGCGGCATTCCTGCAATTACCCGCGCTGCTTCTGGCCGGGCTAAGTTGGAAGCGTCATCAAGACGAAGAATCAAGCCGGACTGAACTGCGAGCAGAGGCCAACAACTTGCAGCAAGCTAACACGCCTCTGAACGACGTCCGACGGAAGCTTGACCAGATTCGGCAATGGGAACCGATCTTGAGAAACCGCCTACCGGTCAGCGCTTTGTTGCACGCCATTGAAAACTCGATACCGCCGAATGCTGTTCTGGATTCAATCGCAATCGAATCGGAGCAGTTCGAGCGAGTCCCAGTTCCAGGAGGTGTATTCCGAGTACCGGGAAGTTACCGACTCGTTCTTCAAGGACTGGAAAGGTGGGGAGAGGGTGAGGCAGCTCAACTGTTGGCCGAAGCGCTCCAAAAGTGCCTGCCGTCCAGGAGCGAACTGGTACACACCGATCGATCGGAAAAACGAGCGGACGGGTTCGTGCAATTCTCGCTGCAGTATTCGATCAAACCAGACGGAAATTACTTCGGACTGGGCGTCAGGAAAATATCTGACCCCGACAGCCTGTAATCATTTGTGGCATGAGCTTTGTGGCCATCAAAGGACAGCTATGGATCCTCGCCTCCGTCGGAGCGATGGCTTCGGTTCTGCTCGGCGCCGAAGCGATTTGTCTTTCCAGGATGACAACCGCCACCGACGAGCTTGCGCGGCAAAACCAGGCTCAGCGCTTGTTGAACGGCCGGCTTCGATCGGAGATCCAAGGCCTGAAGCTGAGCCAGGCGAAAGTGTCGGCGATGTACGTCCGGCTGAACGACGCCATCGTCGGTCCGAAAGGACTTGAAGGAACGCATGAAACGGTAGCCGTAAATCCACTGCACTCCAGGCTGCCGGATCTCGCTAGCCGGCCTTTTGCCATTCAACAATTGGCGGAAGCAGGTGCCGTAGTTCAGCCGACGAGGCCGAGTCCCGGGGAGGCAGCGATAACCTATGAGGCAGGCTGCTCGAAACTAGAATTTCAACGCCTTGTGCCTCTGTTAGCAGAGCAAGAGAACTCGAATACTTTTCTTTACTTTGATCGTGTCTTCTTAAGTCGGCCTGGTTCCACCCAACCGTTCTCGCGGGATCCAACCTATCTGGACGCGCGATTTTCAATTCGACTCCTTTCGAGCAAATGAAAGCGGTCTCATTTCTCGCACTCACCCTCAAACTCACACTCACCGCGTCAGCGCAGGACGCAGCGACACCGAAACTGCCGGACCTTTATCTTTTCCGCTATCAGCCGTCGAGGCGCGATCCATTTATTAGCAGCGAGGCTTCAAAAACTTTGGTTAACCGCGCATCCGATCTTCGCGGTATTGCCTCTGGCTCAGTGGTTCAACAGTATTTGCAGGCCATAACAGACGAGATCAAGCGAGAGCTTTTCGTCGGCGGGGTTAGCGTCGGGGATAGCGAAAGCCGCTCGATGGCGATCATCAATGGAGTAGTTTTCGCTCAGGGAGATAAGATTCCCGTACCCGTCCGATCGCAGCAACTGCGCCAGTTGGAAGCGCTCGCCCGCACCTATGGTCTGCCACTGGAGAGAGGCCAATCCGATGACATTCTCGTAGAGGTCGGAACGATTAAATCGAATGGAGTAGCCATTGTTTTGCCAGGCTTCAAAGCGGCGCTTTGTGAGCTTCGATACGAAGGCGACAGACCATCCCAGCCAATTCAGCTCGAAAGAAAACCTTCCCGGCCATGATCAAAAGAATTCTTATTCTGCTTGTTTGCCTGCAGTGCTGTGCCGTAGCTCAAATAGAGCCTTCTGCTTCCCCTCAGCCCGGTCCAGAGAACTCGCCCGCGTCTGCACCGCAAGCTTCAC
>JBPYFC010000010.1:0-3928 GCA_051984705.1 Chthoniobacterales bacterium
TGAAGAACGCCTGGCCAAAGTTTTTGCAGCGTTGTTTGAAATGGTAGTGATGCTCGACCATTTGATCTGGAGCGTCTGGAAAAACGTCGCACCGAAATCGGCGCTTCGCCGGGGTACCGATACCGCCAATCTTCGAAGGACTATCGGCCGTTGTCTCGCTGGAGATCGAGAGGTTGCAACTCTGCAGGTTACGCAGATCCTGGACAAAACGCGCCAGCTGACTGCCGGGCTGCTCTCCGCGATTGGGCCGGCCGGCGAGACTTACGCGCGGCAACACCTTGAAAAATTCGCACCTGACAAGATCCGTACCTCGATAGAATCAAAGTCGCCCGGCTTCTTGGGAAATATCGAGCAAAAATGCTGGAGGCGTTACCTGGAATTGGCTGGAGATCTCAGCGGACCAGTAGTGGAAAAGCAGATGGTGGACGCCATCGTTTCTTACACTGAAGCATTATTTTTTCGGCCAGAAACGCGTGGACATTGACCGGTCGGATATATAGAGGCTGACAGCTTATGCAAGTTCACTGGCACGAAGGTTTATTCCTGCTACCTCATCATCTGCAACGATTGCAACAAGGCTTCAATGAAGGCTTGATTGGCGAACGCAGCCGGACCTGGAATTATGGATACGGAGTTATCGATGCCAGACTTTCGCAGGACGACCTCGAGAACATGAGGTTACGGTTCGACCGTCTCCATGCGATCCTGCCCAACGGCCAAGAGGTTCGGTTCCCCCAGGATGCCGAGCTGCCAGCGATTGATATCAAACAAGCTTTCGAGTCACGCGGAGCCTTTAAGGTTTTTCTAGCTGTCCCTTTGTGGTTTAGCGCTCGGGCCAACAGCGTGAATCCCGGCGAAACGATCGATTCTCGAGCCAAGATTCTTTATCGAGTGGTCGAAACGGAGTTAGCGGACGAAAACACCGGTGACAATGCGAAACCGGTTCTCCAGCGTCGGATCAATGCGCGCCTCTTGTTAGAAGGAGATGACGCTAGCGATCTCGATACCATGCCGCTTCTCCGTGTCACACGCGCAGCTGGGGAAGAAGCTGGTTTACCGCGCCGCGACCCGGAATTTGTGGGGCCATGCCTGGTTCTGAACGGCTCAGCGGCGCTTCGTGAACTGGTGCGAGACATTACCAGCCAGGTACTGGGGAGTCGTTCCGAATTGGTCGTCCAAGTTAATCGCGGTGGGTTCAGCATCGACACCATGCGCGGAATCCAATTCGAGCAAGTGATGCGCCTGAGAACATTGAATCGCCACGGAGCGAGGCTTGAGTCGTTGATTGAGGCTCCGAACCTGACGCCGTTCACTGTTTACCTTGAGTTACGCGAGCTGATCAGCGAACTGGCCGCGCTGCATCCGGATCGAGACATGTTCGATTGCCTGCCTTACGATCACGATAATCCGTATCCCTGTTTCAACGAACTGGCTGGCAAGATTCGTCAACTGGTGAGAGGGAGCGTTGCTCCGAGCTTCCTCAAGGTACCGTTTACCTTCGTTGACGATGGTTATCGCGCAGCCTTGACGGATGAGCACTTCTTGAAGCCGAGCGATTATTTCCTGGGGATCAGGACTAAGGATGATCCGCGCTCTCTGGCCGCCTACGTTGAAGACGCCGACAAGTTCAAACTCATGCCGCCTAGTCTGGCAGGTCGTGCGATCCGGGGTGTCTTGGTCAAGGAGGAGCGGTTCCCTCCGTTGGAATTGCCGGCTCAATCGAATCTGTACTACTTCAGGCTCTTGCGCGGGGAGAGCGCGCGCACGTGGCAGCAGATACAGACTGAAAAAGGAGCAGTGATCCGGTACACAGGCCGGGAGAAGCCTGACTACGACATCACTTTGTACATGACGTTGCCGAAGGGAGAGTCATGACGCTTCTCGAGCTTTGCGATCCCTTATTTAAGAAAATCTGTCTCCTGAATCGATTGGGTCGAAAAGGGGGTGGCCCGGCGAATTACGACCAACTCAAGTTGGAGATTCAGGATTTATTCAAACAGCTCGGCCAAACCGCGGAAAAAGAGCCGTTGCTGCGAGCTCAATGGCGAAAAATCGAGCTGCCCCTCATTTTCTTTACCGATTCGATGGTAGCCGAGAGCAGGATACCGGTAGCTGAGCAATGGCATAAGAACCGCTTGGCTTATGATCAGAAGGAACTCGCCGGCGATGAAAAGTTCTTCGATCTGCTGGATGAAACGCTGAATGATCCGAGCGCGGAAGCGACTGAACGCCTGCAAGTTTTTTATACCTGCATCGGCCTCGGTTTTACGGGCTGGTATGCGACACAGCCTGAATATTTGCGGGGCAAAATGATCGACATCAGCCACCGGATTCAAGGGTCAATGGAAACCGACCGGAAGGCGCGCCTCTGTCCGGAAGCCTATCAATATCTTGATACGAGGGATCTGGTTCAACCGCCCGGCTCGAAGCTAGGCGCCATAGCCGTCCTCTTTGCGGGCCTTTGTCTGATCGTGTTTGCCGTGGAGATCTATCTCTTCCGAGCCGCATCGATCTCACTCACAGATTCCTTGAGCGCGATTTCTGAGCAGGAGATTGGGAAATGATGGCGTTCGGCGTCTGGCGTTTGGCGTTTGGCGTTCGCCGCTCCACCCCGATTCCGGAATGCAGCACCAGCTTCGCCAAGTTCGCGCCTCAGAAATCAAGCCTCCGGATTGACGGTGGGCCGACCTTCCAGGACGACGACCCGTTACGCGAAACGCCAAACGCCAAACCCCAAACGCGAAACGTCCTATGAAGGAACTGGGGTATCTCTTCAGTGCGTTCGCTAACCTTGCGACTTGGGTCAAGGTTGTCATCCTTGTTCTGCTCGCGACGACTATCATCGGCGCTGCGGCGTTTTTCGGCCCTCACGTTGCCTTGATCGTAGCGATCGGTCTTTTACTGCTGGCGCTGCTTTTCGGACTTTACCTACTCATTGTCTTTTGGGTGCGCCGGCGGAAGGCGGCGGAAATGCGGGGCGAGATCCTTACGACGGCTGCTCACCGCGGAATTACGGATGCGGCTGCGCGCGGTAGATTGGAAGATCTTCGTCGCAATTTTTCTCAAGGAATCTTGAAGTTCGAAGCCGCTGGAAAAGATTTCTATGGACTGCCTTGGTACGTGATCGCAGGCGAGCCCGGTTCAGGAAAAACCGAAGCGATCCGGCGCTCTCAAGCGGGGTTCCCACCAGGGTTGCAAGACGAGTTTCAAGGGGTGGGCGGAACCATCAACATGAATTGGTGGTTCACCAATTACGCCGTCATCCTCGATACGGCGGGCCGTCTGATTTTCGAAGAGGTCGAACCAGGCGTAACCAGTGAATGGCGCGAGTTCTTGGGCCTTTTGAAGAAGTATCGACCGAATTGTCCGGTTAACGGGCTGATGCTGACAATCCCGGTCGAAAGCCTGGTGAGAGATTCAGTCGAAGTGATGGAGCAGAAGGCTGCCAAACTCGCGCGCCAATTGGATGTCATTCAGAAGGAACTGGACATCCGGTTCCCGGTATTTGTTCTCCTGACCAAGTGCGACCTGATCAACGGGTTCCGAGAATTCTTTGATGATCTGGATGATCCACGTGCTCAGCAACAGATGTTGGGTTGGTCGAATCCCGCGCCGCTTGATGCTCCGTTCCGGCCGGAGTTGCTCGATGTACATCTTCGGGCGGTCAGCAAGCGCCTGGAAAAACGACGACTAGGTTTGCTTTTGGACCCGGTGGCTGTAGACGGCTCGCATCGACGGGCCGATGAAGTCGATCGACTGTATGAGTTCCCATCAAGTCTGGCCGCCCTGGCGCCGCGACTGAAGCGTTATTTGGAAATCATTTTTGTTGCCGGTGAATGGAGTGCTCGTCCGCCGTTTTTGCGAGGCATCTATTTTACTTCGTCACTCCGGGAAGGCTCCGAGCTTGATTCTGACTTGGCCGAGGCCA
>JBPYFC010000011.1:0-6732 GCA_051984705.1 Chthoniobacterales bacterium
CCCATCGGTGATCTGAGAAGAATTCCCAGCAGTAACGGTGCCTGTCTTCGGTTCAAACACAGGCTTTAGCTTTGCTAAAGCCTCCATCGTTTGATTTTCCCGGGGCCCATTGTCCTGATCGACATAGGCCTTGCCATTCTTTGATTTAGGCAGGTAAACCGGTGTCATCTCCTCTTTTAGACGATCCCGCGCAGCGATCGTTTTGTGATGAGATTTTAACGCGAATGCATCCTGTTCTTCGCGCGTGATGCCGAAATCGCGACTCACATTCTCGGCTGTCTGGCCCATGTTGTATCCGCTTACCGGATCGGACAACCCAAGCTGCAAGGCGACCTCCGGCTGAAAATCAGCAGGCCTGAAATTAGCCAGTGCGGCGAGTCTTTGAGGCAGACTTTTAGCGCGCGAAAGCAAAGAGAATTTCTTCGCCGTCTCATAAGAGAAGAGCAGCGGTATTTGCGACATACTCTCTACGCCGCCAACCAGGAAAACGTCGCCCCGTTCCGCCAAAATCTTTTCTGCGGCCTGAGTAACAGCCTCGAAACCGGAAGCGCAGTTCCGATGAACCGTGATTGCCGGCACCGGTTCCGGGACTCCGGCTCGGAGCGCGATCACGCGAGCGACATTGGGCGAATGAGCCGGCTGGCCGACGCAGCCAATTACCACCTCGTCGATCCTTGCGGGATCAATCCCGGTGCGAGCCAACAACAGGCTCATGGCCGTCTTGCCAATTTCGACTGAATCGACGTCCGCCATTACCGAGCCCGCTTTACTAAACGGGGTTCGTACCCCGTCAACGATATAAACTGGTTCTTTCATATCTTTGAGTGCGAGTGTGGGTATGAGTGCGAGTTCAGATGGGGTATCCTTTTGCTCTGTAGTTACTCGCACTCGCACTCACACTCATACAAGCTCCCATGCGATTTCTTCATCTGCATAAAGAGCATCAATTTCTTTGGCATAGTTCGCGTGGATTTGCTTGCGTTTCAATTTCAGCGTGGGCGTCAGCTCGCCTGCCGAAGGAGTCCACTCGTTTTCCAACAGAGCGAATTTCTTGACCTGTAGATACCGCGCGAGTTGTTGGTTTAACCGGTCGACATCCGCCTGAATCAATGCACGAGTCTCGGGGTGAGCGGCCAACTCTGCTCGCGTTCGAACGTTAATTCCTTTTGTCGCTAACACCTTGGAGACAGTGTCAAACGCAGGCACAATCAGAGCCGCCGGAAATTTGTGGTATTCCCCGACTACGATGATCTGGCTGATGAACGGCGATTCTTTCATCTTGTTCTCCACCTGCTGCGGCGGAACATATTTGCCGCCAGATGTCTTGAACATCTCCTTTTTCCGATCCGTTATTTTCAGGAAAGGACCATCAAACTCTCCGATGTCGCCGGTATGCAACCAGCCTTCCGAGTCGATGGTTTCTGCCGTTAGCTCCGGTTGATGATAATACCCCATCATCACGTTTGGTCCGCGATACAAAATCTCCCCATCGGGTGCTATCTTGACCTCGCCTCCAGCAATGACTGGGCCGACCGTTCCAACCTTGTATCCGCCCTGTTCAGGACGGCTGAGGGCGATGGCGGGCGACGCTTCGGTCGGACCGTACCCCTCATAGACAGGGAGCTTCGCTGCCCAGAAGATCCTGGCTAAACGCGGTTGCAACGCCGCCGAACCCGAGACAATCACTTTAACCCGGCCACCGAGCCTTTCGCGCCACTTGCAATAAACCAAGCGGTCGGCCAGCTTTAGCTGTATCTGCTTAAAAAGGCTTGGCCGGACATTCGGATCGTATTGCTTCGCCAGTGCCAACGCCCAGAAGAAAACCCGTTTTTGCCATCCGGGGAGAGCATTCCCTCGGGCGATTATTCTTTCATAAATTTTTTCCAGCAGCCTTGGAACGGTAGTGAAGATGTCCGGTCGAACTTCTCGCATATTCTCGCCGATCGTTTCCAAGTTTTCGGCGTAATAGATCGAAAGACCAGTCCTGAGCCAAATGTTTGTCGCTGTTCGTTCAAAAATGTGACAGAGCGGCAAAAATGAAAGGGCGGTATCGTGTCCCATATTTTGAATGACGAAACCGCACGCCTGGCAATTGGAGACCAGGTTCCGGTGGGAGAGCATCACTCCTTTCGGAGTTCCGGTAGTACCCGACGTGTAGAGCAGCATTGCCAAGGATTCTGGCGAGACGCTCGCTTTGATTTTGCCAAGCTCGGCTCGGTTATTTCCTTGATCGAGCTCAGCCTTGTCGCGATCGCGAATCTCGGTCCATTGCTTGACGCCTTCGACCGGATCGTAGGTGTAGATTTCCAGAAGATTGGGCAGCCGGCTGCGAATCTTCGAAATAGCGTTAAACAGGCGCGTGCTTGAAACGAAGAGAAGCTTTGCCTCTGAATCTTTCAGAATAAACTCGAACTCATCGGAGCTGAGGTTCGAATAGATCGGAACATGGACGCCGCCCACGCTCATCACAGCACCATCGATGAAGTTCCATTCGGGCCGGTTTGTTTCTGTGATATTTGCTACGCGGTCACCGTCTCGGATCCCGAGCTGATGAAGCCCCCAGGCAAGCGCTTCAATCGTGCGTACGACTTCTTCAGTTGAGTATTTTTTCCACTGACCTTCGATCTTGCGAGCGAATGCGTCCGGCCTTGGAAAGTGTTCAAGCTGGTACTCAAACAAATCAAAAACGCGAGTAGGTGTATCCATTCTAGGGATCTGCCAAACGCGACGGTAATGTGCAGACTTCTCTTAACAGTCATTGCGGTAGGACCGTTTTCAAGCCGTTTCACGAAAATAATATTGTAATCATGGAAACGGTGTCATTCACTAGCGCGAAGAAGGTCGGCATAGTCCGAACTGTGATTTTTTATCCCCCTCATGATGAAGCAAAACGCACTCCGCGTTGGTACCGGTCTGCTTTTGACCGGATTGATTGCTTTCGCACTTGCAAATCCTCAATCCAGCCGGGCAGGCAGTTTTCAACTTAACGAAGCAAGCGCGAGCGGCATGGGCACAGCGTACGCAGCTGGCGCCGCCGCGGCGGAAGACGCTTCAACTCTTTTCTATAACCCGGCGGGAATTGCGCTATTGGACCATGGGGAGCTGCAACTTGGCGGCAGTTATATCGGTTTCAACGCCAACTTCCACAACGAGGGATCCCGCTACCGGTTGCCAGGGACGCCATTCGATGGCCTGCCAATCTCTGGCGGTAACGGAGGCAATCCTGGAGTCGGACACTTCATCGGCAATGCTTACCTGGTTCAACCGGTTTTCCGTAGCGCACAGTACGGTGACTTGACGGTCGGAGTCGGGTTCACGACTCCGTTTGCCCTGGAAACTGACTACAGTCCCGGCTGGGTTGGCCGTTATTTCTCGTTGCGGTCGAAGCTCCTGTCGTTCGATATCCAGCCCACGATTGCTTACCGGCTATGGGATCGCCTCTCCCTTGGAGCTAGCCTGGATATTCAGTATGTTTCCGCCCGCTTCACTCAGGCGATCGATTTTGGTTTGATCGGGGCGAACATCCTGAACACAAGCTTTTTCCCACTGGTCCCGGCGCCGCTGCGCGGAGCCATTGAACGAGCTTATGCGGCATCGGGCTTTGTGCCGCAGGGCCGCGACGGCGTTTCCGAGGTGCATGGCGATGATTGGAAAGTCGGGTTCACCGTTGGCGTTATCTTTGAATATTTGAAACGTGACCACGAGGGGTTCTTTCAGGATGGACGGGTGGGTTTCAGTTACCGGTACGGAATGAGCCCCACCATAAAGGGGAGCGCCGAATTCCGGGGTGTGCCCGCAATCGCCGCGGCGGGTTTACCAGCCGCGCTGCAGTTTCCGTTACCCGCCGCTCTGCAAAACACATTTTTCAATCAATCTGCTACGGCGACAGGCCTCGATTTGCCGGACATCCTGCACTTCAGCATCTATCAGCGGTTTGCCCAGAAGTTTGCGATCATGGGGGACGTGAACTGGACCCGCTGGAGCAGCTTGAAGACGATCACCATCAAATTCGATAGCGGAATTACTCCTTCCTCCTCGCTCAACCTCGACTACAAAGATACGGTTCGGCTCGCTGTTGGTCTGGAGTGGTATGCGACCAAGCAATTCACGTTCCGGCTCGGATTCGCATGGGACGAAACCCCGATCCGAAGCGCCGAGACAAGAACTCCCCGAATTCCTGATGCTGACCGGTACTTTGTCGGGGTAGGCGCGCGCTATTCTCCGACCGATTGGCTGGATTTTGACTTAGCCTATTCCCACCTGTTCGTCGACGATTCGAGATCGGATCTATTAGACAACCAGGGCCACAATTTGCGCGGCTCATGGGATGGGAGTGTCGATATCGTGAGCGCCTCGGTCAGCTTGCGTTGGGGCGGGCCGAAGGAGCATCCAGCACCACTGCCTTCCGAGAAACCTGGTAAGTCGGCGGTCGGTTACTCGAAATAGCTAAACCCTCGGAGATTCGCCGAATCAGCTAAGGCGTTTGGCGGGTAGCACTCTGTCGCCGCCACCGCCGTCGAGCGAACGTTGGTGCTAATTTTTTCCTGGCGACTGGATGCTTGCTCGAAATTTGAAGTCTCTAATACGAACGTCGAGGAGATTCGGGGTTGAGGGCGGCACTTTGCTTCCGTTCAAATATTCGGGGTCAGCAGTGAGGAGAAGGCCATTGGGCCAACTGGCTAGCCTCCGCGAGTCGGTTTCTGACTTGGTTTTTCCTAACGCAACTACCCCTCCGATAAGGTGTATTAGGCCGCGTCTTGTATCGATCACCTCCTCGGGATGTGCGGTAATCGAAATAATGACAGCGTGAATAGTCGTGGCAGGCTGACTTTGGGATACTGGAGGCCCAGGATTGCTACTAGAGGGGGATCCTTCTTGCGCTCCTGTTGTGCGGACATTTGTGAACGAGAATACATACATCTCGTTATCTGACCGAACAATTGCATTGGGCGGCGTAGCCCCAAAGAAGCGGTCCAGAGGCTGGGGCATCGGGTAACGCGATAGGCTCAATAACCAAACGCCTTCAGTCAAAGTTGTAACGGCCTCGAATGTCGTGCTACCCGTTGGCTTCCAGTCAGAAAGATTAACGGTGTCTCCGCTAAGAATATTTTGGGCAACAAGATAGGGGATTGTTACCGAAGAGGGGGTATCGGTAAAAACGATGCTGCTGACCATCTCCTTAACAAATTGAATGTCAACGACGATCGCTGAGTGCGGCAGGACCTGCACCACGCGGTTGCCGAGCACGTTGGTTGGGCTATCCTCTAAAATACTCTTCTGCACCAAGTAGAATGCATGTTGATCAGCAGGGCTGAGTTGGTCGTACTGGGCCATGGTTGTGATATTAAGCGTTTGTTGGGCAGAGCAACTGAACGCCATCAAGATGGCGGCAATCGGTCCAAAAAAAGAGCCGCTGGCAGCCAGTTTTTTTGGTCGGCAGAGGGTACCGTGTGAAAACGGACTCGGGCGTGGCATCGTCGCGAATCGTTGCATACCCCTAAAGTAATAACATATCTATTCTATATTATGAAAGCATGTTTTTGTTTTGATGAAGGCGCAAAGGACCGCTCCGAATCGACCGGCCCCGTTTAAGGACGCTTAGAAGGGAGTTCGCACCCTCCATGATTTGGACTCAATGTTGACCTTTGCCGCCGGATGCAACCTTTATGTAATATCTCGGAATTTTAGAGCATCGTCTTTCGGGCAACACTCATGTTCAGCGCGTTGGCTACGGACAAAACGTGACGGGCCGCGGATTGTCAGGTCGCGCACGAGTGCGAACGCTACCCTCCTTCGCTACCATGTTGTCTGCACTCCTACGCCAAGGCTCACCCTGGCTGAGTTTTGTAGTCGCTTCGCGGCCCACATGCGCCTACCGTTTCCGTTTTAAGAAGACGATCTGGCTTATCACGTTCGTTGCCGTGACGAGCGCCACCAGCACAAGCGACGCTGTCCAGGCCATTTGAATCTGATAGTCGTACGGCAGCGTAGAGAAATTGAAAATGAGTACCGACAAAGATGCCGTCGGTTCCATTAAATTTCTCATCCAGTATTGGCTGAACGCTGCGGTAAAAAGAACAGGCGCTGTTTCTCCCGCCGCCCTGGCCACGGCCAGCATAATGCCGGTCATAATCGCCGGTAGCGCCTCGGGCAATACGATTCGGAAAATGGTTTGGAACCGGGTGGCTCCTAAGCCATATGAAGCTTCACGAAGCGCTTTCGGTACTCCGAGCAATGCTTGCTCGCTTGTGAGAAGGATGGTTGGCAGGGTGAGCACTGCCAGCGCTACACCCCCGGCAACAGCGGAAGCGGAACCAGTTGTAAGCACTACTACGGAAAATGCGAAGACACCGCAAATGATCGACGGGATGCCGGTCGGTAGTTTTGCGACGAATCGTACAGAGTTCGCCAGACGCGACGCGGGCTCGTACTCGCAGATATAGATTGCAGATAGCACCCCAAGCGGAGTCGAAATCGCCAGTGCAACGGCCACCATGACGAGAGTACCCTCAATCGCGTTTCCGAAGCCGCCGCCGGTGAGTCCAGGCGCGGGTGGTAATTGGGTAAATACCGCCGGGCTCAAAAGTCGGAGCCCGTTTTGCAGGACCAGCCAAACGATTGAGAACAGAGGAATCAAGGTCAGGAACGACAGGCCAACGCAAAGACTGGTCCAGAAAATGTCGCGCAGGATCCGGAGCCGCGAACGCAAGTCCCGCGCTTTCAGGGTGCCGC
>JBPYFC010000012.1:0-4791 GCA_051984705.1 Chthoniobacterales bacterium
TCCGGTGTGTTCGTCTACGATGATTACCTTATTTTCTTCCACCACATAGGCGACGTCTTTTTCAAACAAGCAATACGCCCGAAGCAGTTGAGAAATGTTATGAATGCGTTCGGCTTGGCTGTCGCAATGTTGTTGGCGCTTTCGCTTACTTTCGTCCTTTTGCGCCTGACTTAACGTCTCATCCAGATCGATCTCGGTGAACTCGGTGATCAAGTCTGGCAGAACAAAAGCGTTCGGGTCGTCTGGATTCAGGAACGACCGGCCCATCTCCGACAGATCAGCGTCCTGATGTTTCTCATCGATGCTGAAATAGAGCTCCTCTTTGAGCGCAACCAGCTCGTCTTTGCGGGAATCTTGATAAAACGAAAGCTCTGACTTATCGACCGCTTTCCGATTTTCAGGGTCTTCCATCATCCGGAGCAGCGCCTTGTTACGCGGTTGCCCCAGTTTCACCTTGAACAGGAGCCGGCCTCCCTCTTCCAAATCGCCTTTCTCGAGCAGTTCTTTTGCCTCCGACACCAGACGATTGCAAAGCATCGTCTGTTTTCGGACTAGCTGTTCTACTAATGGTTTGAACTTGTCGTACTGATGAGACGAAACGGTCGCCGGCCCGCTAATGATCAGCGGCGTTCTGGCCTCGTCGATGAGGATGGAATCGACTTCGTCGACGATGGCGTAATAGTGTCCTCTCTGGACCTGCTGCTCTTTGGTGGTCGCCATTCCGTTGTCGCGCAAATAGTCGAACCCGAATTCGCTGTTGGTTCCGTAGGTAACGTCGCAGTCGTATTGCTCTTTCCGCACGTCGGGCGACTGATCGTGCTGAATACAGCCGACAGTCAATCCAAGGAATTTATAAATCTCGCCCATCCATTCGGCGTCGCGGCGCGCCAGGTAATCGTTCACCGTCACCAGATGAACACCGCGGCCGGTCAGTGCGTTCAAATAGATCGGACAGGTCGCAACTAAAGTCTTGCCCTCACCGGTCGCCATCTCGGCGATTTTTCCCTCATGCAAAACGATTCCGCCGATCAGCTGAACATCGAAATGGACCATGTTCCAGATGGTCGGTTGATCGCAAACTACCAGGGAGCGGTCCAACAGACGGCGGGCTGTGTTCTTCACAGCAGCAAATGCCTCGGGAAGAATCTCATTCAATTTCCGCGCCAGAGCATCAGGATCGTCGATCTTCGACAACTCGCCTTTCCATTGCGCAGTTTTTTCCCGGAGCTGCTCATCTGTCAGCGACTGAAACTGCTCCTCCAGGCGATTGATCTTCTCGACAAGCGGACGGATGCGCCTGATTTCGCGCTGGTTCTTTGACCCGATAACCTTTCGCAACATCCAGCTGACCATACAAATCTCCTATTTGCTTCCCGGTTTGACTGCGGGAATCGCTGCCAGGTCCGGAGGAAGCTTCTCAGAAGGGAAAGCTTCAACATTCAGTTGCACAAGGCTAACGAATTTGCACCCAAAGTCTGGCTTGGATTCACCGCTGCGGTCGACAATGCAGCCAACGGCAGCTACTTTGCCGCCGCGCGCTCGAACAATCTCGATTGTTTCTAAGACCTTTGTTCCGCGCGTTACGACGTCTTCCGCTACAATAATGCGCTCGTTTGGCGCTATAGTAAATCCGCGTCGCAGGACGAGTTTGCCATCCTGTTTCTCGGCAAAAATATGACGCTTTCCAAGGTGGCGTCCGACTTCCTGACCAACCACAATTCCTCCCATCGCAGGGGAAATGACGCTGTCACAATCGACGGACTTAAGGAGGCCGGCGAGCTGCCCGCAGATCTTTTCGGCCAGCTCCGTGTGCTGGAGCACCAGAGCGCACTGGAAGTATTGGCGGCTATGCAGACCGGAACTCAGGATAAAATGCCCCTCTAGGAGCGCGCCGGTCTCTTGGAAAATCTTTAGGATTGGATCAGCCACTTCAGGAAGGTTTTATTGCAATTGCCTCAATCTCTACCTTAGCACCCTTCGGAAGGGCCGCGACTTGGATTGTGGAACGGGCAGGTGGCTGCGCAGCAAAGTATTTTGCATAGATCGCATTCATTTCCGCGAACTGACCCAGATCAGTAAGAAATACTGTCGTCTTAACGACGTCTTGAAATCCAAGGCCGTAAGCTCTGAGGACACTGCCGAGGTTATCGAGAACGAGCTTGGTTTGCGCCGAAACATCTGCCTGAAGAAGCTCTCCAGAACGCGCGTCCAGCGGTATCTGGCCGGAGCAAAACAGCAATGGACCGGAACCGATCGCCTGAGAATATGGACCGACTGCGGCAGGCGCTTCGGAGGTTGAAATCACCGTTTTCATGAGAGCCTCCAAGGGTACCCAGTCAAGGGGACGTGTCAACTCGGGCCGCTGCAGGGCGGCAGAGCTTGTGGTGCTGTAGCCTCCTCCCTTCGTTCGGCCAAGACCCGGCTACGGAGGACACGTCTGCGAAGGCTGACCCTGCCGCCAACATCTATCGCGCTCTACGCAGGCCCTGGCTTGCTGAACAGAAAGAATGGCGAAGCTGCTTGCCCTCTAGGCGGATCTAAACCAGGTCGGTTTAAGTGCCCAGCTTTTCTGCCAGCAAAGCAATCTGTTGTTTCAATTCTTTAAGCTGCTTCCACAGGCCAGGCAGTTTTTTCAGGTAAACCTCCCGTTCCAGAAAGTCGCGTTTCGGCTGCGCTGGCGCCCCAATCACCACGCCGCGCTCCGGTACATTGGTTGTAATTCCAGCCTGGGCGTGAACAACAGCATCGTCCCCAATGGTCATATGATCCGGTAACCCTGCCTGCCCGCCGACAACGGCTCGGTCTCCAACCTTTGAGCTGCCACCCAATCCGACCTGAGACACGATCAGACACTTCTTACCAATCGTAACGTTGTGCCCTACCTGAACGAGATTATCGAGTTTTGAACCCTCTCCGATCCGCGTTTCCCCTAAAGTGCCACGGTCGATGCAGGTTCCAGCGCCGATCTCCACGTCATCCTCAATAACCACGTTTCCCAGGGAGAAAATTCGAACCAGGTCGGTGTTGAAATGACGGACCTGGCCCGTAGCGCGGACCGATTCAACACTCCCAGTTTCCGGTGTAACAAAGGCGAATCCGTCGCCGCCGATTGTGACGTTCGGTTGAATAATCACACGGTCGCCGATCTTTGTTCTATCCCCGATGCAGGTCCCTGCATGGATCAACCCATCGCAGCCGATCTCAACTTCGGCGCCGACGGTGACGTTCGCCGCAAGTCGCGACCGGTCCCCGATTTTGCTGTTTGGGCCAACACAACAGTTCGGTCCGATGCATACGTCTCTGCCAATGGTGGCTGTCGGGTCGATGACTGCTGTCGGATGTACTCCGGATGGAATATAGACCGGACGCTCAAACAGTTGTGTCAGCTTGGCCAATACAAGGCGCGGCCGGTCGACCACAATCCGGTTTGGAACCGGCACTTCCCCAAGGCCAGCAGGCAAAATCACGTTGAAGACTTTAGCTTTTTCCAGAAACCGTATCGCATTCGGAGAAAGGATTAGCGCTAGATCCGAATTACCTTGAGCCAGCGAAGGGTGAACGATCCTCTCGATTTGCACGGAACCGTCGCCGTGTAAGCTTCCCCCTACGTGACTAGCAATCTCAGCTAACGTTTTCATAAGATAAGAGCCGGCAAGAAATTTAGCCGGATTCGAAGCAAACAGGAAACAGCAAACCGTCAACCTCAATCTACCTGACGATGATTTGCCAGAAATCAGTCTTTCCCGGGCCCAAGTGCCTGGTCCCGGCGGCGCTGGTGGCTGTTTCGGCGCGGAGAACCGCTCCTCCTCTTGCCCCGACGACGCCAGTTATCCGCAAATTTAGCGTAACGCCGCTTCTCTGAACCAAAGTGATCGCGTACCGACTCGATTCGATCGCATATTGTCCGAGCGGCACACCATTAAGTCGCAGATCAACGGTATTTCCGTGCTGTTGATCATCATCCGCAACCCAGATTGTGTATGCTGCCGCCTTACCTGTCTCGAAATCCTGTGCCCACCGCTTAACTATCGGCTCCAATTGAGAACAGGTTTGTGTTCTCACAAGAGCCTGCTTCGCCTCCTGAAGCGCAGAGCCTGTCAGCTGCTTCCGTGCATCCATCCAAAGAGCCTCAGCCAAGCGAGCGTCGATCTGATTTTGCTTCAGAAGATTCTTTTCCGCCAAAGTAGTCTCCGGATCGATGTCTTGATCGGTCAGCTCCAGGACCTTGTTCGGCGGGTTCAAATCATCGAGCCCGGTTCCGGTCAGAAGCAAGACCAGCACAACGCCAAAAAGAATTACCGCGAACGCAACAAATGCGTAGACGAACCAGCGGCCGAAAGAACCGGCCGACCGACCGAACTCCCAACGAGTCGATCGCCGTTGCTCGCGCGACTTTCGCCTACGCCGGGCGATAGTTTTTGGCTGGCGTCGTTGGGGTAAAGAAGCGCGTGCCATGGGCGCAGATCTAATTGCCTCAACTCCAACCATGATGCAAATGCTCAGCAGTTAGCGGCTAACCCTTTTCGGTCTCCGGTTTCGAACCGAAAACTCAAAACCAACCTGTCCACCGACCCGTCCACCGACCTGTCCGACGAAGCCTTGGCGAAGTTGGAAGCCCCGGCGAAGTTGGAAGCCTCGGCAAAGGCGGAAAACTGAAAAGCTCTTCAGGCAGAGCTAGCACCAACACTCATACCAACGGTCGACGGAAGACGGTAGACTGTTGACGGATTAACCGCTGCCGAAGGCAGCGCTAAGGCTTGGGTTCTCCGGAATCAGACTGTGGAGGCGGTT
>JBPYFC010000013.1:0-4428 GCA_051984705.1 Chthoniobacterales bacterium
ACCATGGTCTCCAACTCGCGGTACCGTACCAGAGGATCTCCGCCGACAATCGAAAGATGCAACGGCTTCAGACTGTCAACCACCTCCAAAACGCCAGCCACCAGTTCTTGCCCCCTACGATCGTTCAGCTCACGTAGGGTTACGCCTCCACCCAGATGCGCATCTTCATACGCATAACATCCGGGACATCGTAGCGGGCACTCCCGCGTAATTTCAATCGAGAGCGAAGGACGCTCACCGTTGAGAATTTTGCGCCAGGCCTTGAGAACTCCTGATATCTGCACGTCCATTCCTCTCTTTTTTCGCGACTAACTCCTATCGAGCAACAATGATCGGGGCTCGGCAGGTGCGAGTTGCCAGACAAGCAAATACCCGAGCTTTTTGTGCTTTTCCTGCTCCGCGAAGTGGCGGCCGCCTACAATACCCTATTCAAAGGAACAGACGAAAGTGCTCTCGATAGAGAAATGTATTCTGTTGCAGCGTTTATGGATTCAAACTAGGCGACTAGGCGGAGATGAATCGGCAGCCTGATGGAGCAATCGCGCTATGCGAGTCGGCGAGAAGGTGGAAAACACCTCTAAGGCATACTGAATGCCGGTTGCGGGGGGAAGGAAAACTTCCTTGGCACCGGCGACCACAGTCATCCATCCACCCATTTGAAAGTGTGCGAACTGCACGGAGACGGACGATTTCGAACTCGCGTTGAGTAACTCGGGACAGTCCGGAATATTGTCCAGGCTGGCAGAAAGGAGAAAGATTGCAGTTGCAAGTGCAATCAATTTCGCCAATCTGAAAACGCAGATCAGGATAGGGCCGCCACGTTCATTCTATCCTTGGTGAAAAAAAATGACCGCGAGAACGTAAGTTTTTCGGTTTGTAATACTGCCCAACACCTACCGATTCCTCAGGTGTGAGCACCCGCTGGACGATTGTTCAGAATCTCGAGAGGAAACGGGCCGGAGAGCGGTTCGTCCGGAAACTTCCCAGCCGCGACGGATTTGTTTTATGCCGGATTCATCAAGCGGGCCGCTCGGGCAGGGCGCAGAGCGGAGGTGAATCAGCTCTGCATGTATCCTCATTATGTTTCTAGGAAGCAGACGTCCCAGCCAACAGATGCACTCTAACGGCAGCGTAGATCAAACTTGCTTTTCACTCGCCAAAAAGTCCGCTTATCGGAGAAGTGCGGTTTTGGCCGGGCCCGATGCTTGCAGAAACGTTCGATGCCGTTGAAAAACTCTGGCGGCCATTCCGCATTTATCCGTTCCCGCAAAAAGGTCGTATTCTCTAAAAAATGTCGGGTAACGGTCAAATCGTGATTGTCACAGGTGCAGGCGGGATCGGATGTGGACGTTCCATCTCAGCGCGTTTCTCCAGGAACGGCGCTGCGGTGGTCGTTTCTGATATCGATGAAGCCGACGGCTGTGAAACAGTTGGTGAGATCGAGAGTATTGGCGGCCGTGCAGTATTTTTCCGAGCCGACGTTCGAAGTGAACCACAGATGAAGGACTTGGTGTCGTTCGCGGAGACCACGTTCGGTCGTTTGAATGTGTTGATCAACAACGCTTCGGCACCACACGGCAATCCGGAAATCGAGAATTGGAAGGATGCCATCGAAACGGACCTACTAGGTGCCATGTACGCGACTCGCTGGACAATTGAAGCGATGCGGCGCGGAACTGGGGGCGCCATCGTAAATATCGCGTCCATATCGGCACTTTGGCACGGTCGAAAAACGCCGGGAGGCATTCCCGGTTACGACGTCGCAAAAGCTGCCATGATCCGCATGACAACCAGGCTCGCGCCATTGGCAGAGACCGACGGGATTCGCGTTAACTGTCTCGCACCGGGTTGGATCGCAACGAATGAAGTACGGCGTTATTGGGAATCTCTTACACCGCCTGAACGTCGTGCTCGAAGCATACCGTCGCGACTACTGACTACCGATCAGATCTCTGATGCTGTCGTCCAGCTTGCTCGAGACCCATCACTATATGGCCGCGTTCTCGTCTGGTGGTCTGAGGATAAGCCTCGCCTGATTGCCAGGGGAGATAAAGGCTATTGCGAATCAGTGGACTTCTGAGTTGTCTTACGGCCGAGAAAGCAAAAAGCCGACCCCAAAAATCATATAGCAATCCATGGTTTAAATGTTTTGCGGTGAGCGTGATTCCATTCGCTAACGTGCGGCTCACGTGTCCTAGCGCAGAGTAGATCAATGTTGCGCTTCAGTGGGCAAAAAGTCGGGTTCCTTTCCATTGAGGCGGTCGGTCGGCGCCCCCGGCCTGCCATTCTCCAGAACATCTGTTGGAGTGGGTTAACATCGACAACAGCTTTCGCCGCGCCAGGCCAGTCTGCCTTCTTTGAATAGTAAGGGAACAGCGAAAAGGGCGGCAAGCGAATCAAACCAGGCGATACCGAGAGCCACGTTCGCCGCTAAGCCTGCAAGTGTGATGCCAGCCAGATATGCACAACTGGCCGACTGAACAGCATCAGCCCTGAGTGCGGGATTGTTGCTTCGAACGGCTTCACGATTTTTCAGCCAGGCTAACGCCGGCATGGCGATGAGCGCAGCAACCGTGATACCGATGCCCAGCCGGCTGGTTTCAGGATGAATGTGCAGCCTGAGTGCGATGATGGCGATGGCCGAAACAAGAGCGGCCAGGGCGAAGAGCAGCAGGCCGGCGGCACGACTCGCTCGCTGTTGCGAAATAGGAAATTGTGGAAGGAACTGGAGTAGAACCACTGTCGCCGAAAACAGCTCGATTAAGCTATCAGAACCGAATGCCAGTATAGCCGGACTCCGCGCCGTAACGGCAGCATATAGCGAACCTCCGCACTCGATCAGCATCCATGTCAGCGTGATGCCCTGGAGCCAGAAAACGGCAGTTGTGGGTCGTCCCGAAAAGGCGCACAGGACCTGCGCTGTGGTTTGCGGGCGCGGTGATCCAAGCTGAACAAACTCAGACACAAGACAATTGTCTCCAACGAGCACAGGCCCGGCCTTTAGAAGAAACAAAATGAAGATACCGGCTCGGAGATGACTACAAATGAATCCGACATTGCTTAAGGCACTGGTTGCGGTCCTACCAACGTCCCTGTTGTTTTGCGGTTCGATGGTCCTGTTCTTTCGAGGCAAGAGCGTCTCTTCGCTGCTGCAGCTCGTCGGCGCAGGAGGTTTGGTGGTTGTGGTACTGGCTCATATTTGTGAAGCGCTGCACATGTTTCCGTCGATGCGATGGGGACTGGGAAATAGCCCCGGCCATTACCTCGATCTCAGCAGTGCCGCGCTCGCCTTCATATTGTTCCCCATTGGATATTTGCTTCACGCGCTTAAGGGACAACGCTCCATGATTTACGCGCAACCCTGACGGTCTCCGGTTACGTCGGCTCACCGGCAGAAATGTCCCCTTTCATCCCATTGAGAACCTCCGAAACCCGGCTGCCGAAGATTTCTGTGATCACCAACGATGAGGGGCCGCCTCTTCGGCCTCACACCGAGCCGATTCCCCGTATTGACAGTTAGTAACCGATTGGTTACTATTAATGGTAACCAATCGGTTACCGTGAGCGGCCGGCAAAACAATACGGTGTTCCGGGCGATCGCAGATCCGACCCGCCGCGAGATCTTGCGCCTCCTGCGGGATGGCCGGCTCACAGTCGGTGAGATTGCGGCGAATTTTCGAACGAGCCGCCCGGCGATATCAAAGCATCTCCGGCTATTGCGATCGGCGGGTTTGGTCATTACTCAGAAACACGGCACGACAAGCGTCTGCGGCTTGAATGCCAAACCATTGCGGTCCGTCAACACCTGGCTACGAGACTACGAAGGCTTTTGGGGCGAGAGCATGCGCAGCCTGAAGAATTATGTCGAAGAAACTGAATCCGGTAAGGAGAAGAAGAGTTCATGAGTCCGACAAGCGTAGGCGACACTATCGTTCAGGAAATCGTCATCAAGGCGCCCGCGGAACGGATCTTTGAAGCCCTAACCGACCCGGTTCAGCGAGTCAAGTGGTGGGGTTCCGAAGGGCGATTTCAGACAACACATATGGAGTCCGACCTTCGTCCCGGTGGCAAATGGATGATGCGCGGCAATGGCATTGGCGGCAGACCTTTCAAAGTGAGCGGGGAATATCGTGAAATCGAGCCGCCTCGTCTGCTCGTTTTCACGTGGCTTCCGAGCTGGCAAGAAGACACGATCGAGTCGATTGTGCGTTTTGATTTGGAAGCGAAGAGCGGCATCACGACCGTTCGCCTGACACATTCCGGCCTCATAACCGACAGTTCACGCGCAAGTCATAAAGGGTGGCCTCAGATTCTCGGTTGGCTGCAAGGATACGTCGAGGGGCGAGCTTAACGCGAAATGCCATCAACCACCCGTTACCGGCTAAAAAGTGGGGTTCTCTTCCATCGAGAACCTCGGATCGCCTATCC
>JBPYFC010000014.1:0-3390 GCA_051984705.1 Chthoniobacterales bacterium
AACAAGCCGCCGGTAACGGCGTCGGGAATGTTCCAACGCCGCAACGGCGCGATACAGCGATTAAGACCGGCGCCGCCGAAGAACACGACGATGGAGATCGTGAAGGTAAGCAAACCGGGCGTCTCAAGGGTGGTCGTCATTTTCGCGAGGATTTTTGACCGTGAATGAACGCCAGTCGACACGAATAGGGGTTCGATCCGAGTTTTATTCGCAGCCTGTCCGTTTCAGCGAATTGACCTTTGGGACATTAGATTGAATTCTGAAGCGCCCCTTCAATGCCTAAATCCTCAACCTGGATCGCGTTACGGAACGCTGCCTTCAGAAGGCTCTGGATAGCAAACCTGGTCTCCGGAAGCGCGATTACGGCTCATGGCACAGCTGCCTTTTGGGTTTTGGATTCACTGGGTAAATCAGACGCAACGTTGCTTCTTTCCCTCATGGCAACACTTTCGTCGCTGCCATTCGCGTTGTTCACGCTACCTGCTGGTGCTATCGCCGACCTGGTAGACCGGAAGAAGATGCTGTGTGCGGTAAGCTTATGGCAGGCGGCAGTCGCAACCGGTCTGGCTGTTTTGGGAGTTACGCATCTGCTTAGCCCGTACCTGATCCTGACAAGCGCGTTCCTTTTCGGCGCCGGTTTTGCATTTGGCTCGCCGGCCTCCTCGGCAGTCACCGCCGAAATGGTCCCCGCGGAAGACCTGCCGGGTGCAAATAATCTTGGCGTGCTGCAAATGAATATCGCTGGCATTGTCGGACCCGCTCTTGGAGGAATAATGATTCCTCTGATTGGAGCAAGCTGCATCTTTGCATTGAACGGAGTGGGTTTCCTCCTGGTCCTAGTCGCTATCCTGCTGTGGAAAAGGAGAGGGCCGCAATCGCAGCTTCCGCTGGAAAACTTTTTCGAGTCATTTATCACTGCGATTCGCTACGTGCGATACACCCCGGGTATAAGGATCATTTTGGTGCGGAGCGCGTTATTTTCATTTTTCATTTCTATCATAGCCGCATTGATGCCGGCCGTAGGGTTGGAGGAGTTACATCTCGAGGCTGCCAATTTGGGATTTTTATTCACGAGCATGGCAACCGGCTCAGTCATCACTTCCGTTTTCATTATCCCATGGGCACGGTCCCGGTATTCGCCGCAGCGGCTGACTACGTATGCGGATGCTTCCTTGATAGTTGCTTGCCTTCTGATGGCGACGATCCGCTGGTCGCACATGTTCTTAGGCGTCGCTGCGCTGGCCGGCGTCGGATTGACCTTATCGTCCACCGAACTTTGGGTAGCAGGCCAACGCGCCATGCCTGACTGGGCGCGTGGCCGTATGAACGCGATGATCATCATGGTCTCACAAGGAGCAACCGCGCTGGGAAGCTTGGTCTGGGGAACGGCAGCTGCGAACGTCGGACTAGTTTCCCCGTTTCTCGCGGCGGCTGCGCTTGCCATCATCGTAATGATCGTAACCCGGCTCCCTGCCTATCGATTATCGATCGACTTCACAGCAGACCTGAATCTCGAACCGGCGCCCGCCACATTATTTTCAAATAGTCTGGCCCGGTTGCCGGACCCGCGGGAAGGCCCACTTTCGATTACGACGAAATTCCAGGTCGACGCAGATCGTCGAGAAGAATTTCTCGATTTGGCGACCGGAGCTCGCTTGATCTATCTCCGGAACGGTGCTTATGGCTGGCATTTGAAGGAAGATCTGGCGCAAACGAACAGCTTCCAGATCGAGGTGATCGTTCCATCTTGGACCCATCATCTACGACAACGCGAGCGCTTGACAAAGAATGAAATGGAAATCGTCCATCGGCTTTATAGTTTGCACCGAGGGCCTAGTCCGCCGGAGGAATGGGCCTCCCTTCATCTGGATAAGGAAGTTGTCGAGCGCGCGGCACGATCCAGCGGCCCGCATTGATGTCGCAGGCCAATGAAGCCTTGGCACACTTGGAAGCCGGGAAAGCCCGCCATCGGATTGTTCTCGAGAACGATTTGACATAGTTTTCCAAAAAGGCGCTCTCTCATTTTCTGCTCAGGGCATTACTCACGATCTCTTGCGCTTGCTCGACGATCGCGTTCAGATGATCTGCACTTCTCAGGCTCTCGGCGTAGAGCTTGTAGATGTTCTCTGTGCCTGAGGGTCGCGCAGCAAACCAGCCGCTGGTCGAGACAACTTTCAATCCGCCAACGGGAGCCCGGTTACCTGGAGCATTTGTGAGTTTTGCCGTGATCGGTTCACCTGCCAGTTCGGTGGCGGTCACGTTCTCTGGGGAGAGTTTCTTCAGCAAATTCTTTTGCTCGGGCGTCGCAGGAGCATCGATACGTGTGTAAAACGGCGTGCCAAACTCAGCGGTCAACTCTTTGTAATGGACACCTGGGTCTTTACCGGTGCGCGCAGTCATCTCCGCCGCAAGCAACCCGAGGATGAGACCATCTTTGTCGGTGGTCCAGACTGCGCCGTTGTGACGTAGAAAACTCGCTCCGGCACTTTCTTCGCCGCCAAAGCAGCAGGAGCCGTCAAAGAGCGCAGGGGTGAACCATTTGAAGCCGACCGGTACCTCCCACAACTTGCGTCTCAGGCTCGCGACTACACGGTCGATGAGACTGCTGCTGACCAGTGTTTTCCCTACAACTGCGGCGGCTTCCCATTTCGGCCGGTGCGTCAGAAGATAACGAATCGCGACGGCGAGGTAGTGATTTGGATTCAGAAGTCCAGCCGAAGGCGTAACGATGCCGTGCCGATCGGCGTCAGGATCGTTGGCAAAAGCGATATCGAAGCGGTCTTTGAGGCCGACCAGGCCGGCCATCGCCCATGGGCTGGAACAATCCATTCGGATTTTGCCGTCGTGATCTACGCGCATGAACGCGAAGGTCGGATCAATCTTCGGATTCACCACCGTGATATTGATTCCGTACCGTTCTGCCACCGGCTGCCAGTAGGCCGCCGCTGCACCGCCCAACGGATCGATTCCGATCGTCAGACCGGCAGAGCGGATCACTTCGAAATCGATCGTGTTTCCGAGGTCGTCTACAAAAGGCCTGACAAAATCATGCAGATGAGTCGTCGGCGCCTTGAGCGCTTGATCCGAACTGACACGCAATACATTTTTGTTGTTAGCACGCAACAAATCGTTTGCGCGGTCCTGAATCCAATTCGTGACATCCGTGTCAGCCGGGCCGCCATTTGGAGGATTATACTTGAAGCCGCCGTCGGTAGGCGGGTTATGCGAAGGCGTTATGACAATACCGTCCGCCGTTTTTTCTGGCTGTTCTTTGTTGTGCGCCAGGATCGCTCGCGAAATGACGGGTGTGGGTGTAAAGCCGTCGTTACGCTGGATGAAAACGTCGACGCGATTGGCTGCGAGCACCTCGAGCGCTACGCGCTCCGCCGG
>JBPYFC010000015.1:0-14588 GCA_051984705.1 Chthoniobacterales bacterium
CGATAGCGGCAACTACATTCTCGATTGCCAGCTCCAAGCAATTCGCGATCCCGAATCGCTGGCAAGCAGCTTGAGCCAAACTACTGGAGTCGTCGAGCACGGCATCTTCATCGGTATAGCAAAAGAAGCAGTTATCGGCCGTGCGGACGGTAGTTCGGACGTTCGCATCATCGGTGCATGACTGTCCCCTGAGCTGAACCCAGCGCTTGGCAATTTGCTCGCCGTTGCGTCGAACCAATAACTAGTTCCGTCACCGCCACTAGCTCGTCTCCGGCGCTGCCTGTATTTTACTTGATGAGCCCTCTGACAAAGAAGGCCCTCCTCGGCTGCGTTCAAACCGTGAGCCTCGCTGCAGCAGCGATCTTCATAGCAGCGTGGTCGATAGCTTTTTGGGAAGCGTGGCTCTATCTGCTGGTTTTTTCGGGGACGACCGTCTCAGTAACTCTCTATTTTCTGAAGCACGATCCCAACCTGGTAGAGCGACGATTGAACGCCGGCCCACGGGTCGAAACGGAAAGAAATCAGAAAATCATTATGACCTTTGCGATCGTGTTGATGTTGGCGTCGTGGGCCATCCCTGGATTTGATCACCGGTGGCACTGGTCCTCCGTGCCGGCATCACTGGTCCTTGTCGCGGATCTCCTGGTCATCTTAGGAATTCTTTTGGTTGTCTACGTCTTCAAGGAAAACAGCTACGCCGCCAGCGCCGTCCAAGTCGAAAAAGATCAGCCTGTTATTTCGACCGGACCTTACGCGTGGATCCGCCATCCTATGTACGCTGCCTGTTTCCTGTATGTTATTGGCACTCCACTAGCACTGGGCTCAATTGCCGGTCTCATCCCAGCGCTACTATTGTACGTCGTTATCATCCTGCGCTTGCTGGACGAAGAACGCTACCTCGCAAGAAATCTATCGGGATACGAGGCCTATCGCCAAAAAGTCCGGTATCGCCTCGTCCCGAAGATCTGGTGAGACCCCTCTTCCTCTTCCTCTTCCTCTTCCTCTTCCTCTTCCTCGCCCTCGTCCTCGTCCTCGTCCTCGCAATCCGTGATCCGTAATCCTTTAGCCGTGATCCCTGATCCGTGATTCGTGATGGGCACGGGGCGATCGGCCTCCACTTTCGCTGTACAAGGCTCGGCTATAACTGGAACGGAGGCACGCCTGAGCGGTTATTTGGCAGGAATTGCTTAAACAAAAGCGAAAAGTGACTTTCGCCTGGGTCGATTTTTGACGATCCGCGAAATGATGGTTGACAGCCGATACATCACAATATATATCGCACGATATATCTTATGAACCCTTTTTCTGATGCTTGGGAGAGGCGGATGAAGTATCTCCGCGAGAATTTTCGGTACCTGCGAATGGCTTTTGCAGGGCCATACCGTGAGGGGTGGGGCCCTGGTCGTTGGGAGCGAAGCCGCTTCGGCGCAGTTCGCGATTGTATGGGGGGGCATGGGCATGGTAGATGGCGCCGTCGGTATTGGGAGGAAGCCGGCCCTTGGTTCGGTTACGCAGGTGGCCCTCGGGGGCGATTCTTCGAGCTTGGCGAAGTGCGGCTGGCGATCCTTTCGCTCCTAAAAGAAGGACCCAAGCATGGCTACCAGTTGATCAAGGAACTAACAGACCGTTCTGGAGGACTTTATCAGGCAAGCGCTGGAACTGTTTATCCCACGCTGCAGCAGCTCGAGGATGAGGGACTGATCGTACCTGAAACACAAGAGGGAAGGAAAACCTATCGATTAACTCCCGAGGGTGTCCAGGAGCTGGAACGTGAACACGAGACCGTGGAGCGGATTTGGAAGCGTGCCGAGCGTTGGGACGATTGGGGACAATGGATGAAGCACGAGATGTACACATTCTTTCGCCCTTTCGGAGCGCTTGTGAAATCGGCATTCCGCGCCGCGAAATGGGCTGGCGGCAGCAAAGATCGGGAAGATAAAGTAATCGCGATCCTCGAGCGCGCGAAGGGCGAACTCGATGAGCTGTCGGAATCACACTAACGGTCTTTGGCGGGGCAAGCAGTACATAACCAAAATTTCCGCGCTAAACCGCGCTGCAAGCAGAACTGTATCGGTCCCCTGTTCGGTATAAATCCTGAAGCTGACGATGCCGAGGTGAACGGGCACTCCTTGATACTTCAAGATGAAATGGTGCCCGACCGTGAAACAAGAATTAATCGCGGCTGACTGGAAATACTGCGTACAGATGCCGTCCTTTTCGCCAGGGTAACCTTACAGGAGAATGCCATGTACGCGGGTTCGAGAACTCGGTAACTGCCGCGAGTTCTTCGAAACGATCTTGCGTCTTAGGAAGGCAAAATCCAAGCTACATCTCTTTGCAGGGAGCGTTCTACTTTTTCTAGTTTGTGACTCGAGCGTTCCGAGTATCCACTCATCATGAATGCATTGATTCTCGCCGCCGGTTATGCCACTCGCCTTTATCCGCTGACTCTCAACAAAGCGAAACCGTTACTGGAAGTGGCTGGAAAACCGATCATCCAATGGATTGCCGAGCAGCTCATCCCGATTCCCTCGCTCGAAGGCATTTTTATAGTAACCAATCATAAATTCACAAAAGACTTCGAGGAGTGGGCGAAGCAATTTCATCACAAACACAGCTCGCCCCCGCTTAAGGTCATCGACGACGGTTCAACTACTGACGCAGACAAACTTGGAGCGATCGGCGACATCCATTTCGTCGTGCAAAAGGAGGCGCTCGATTCGAAGCCGCTACTGGTCGTTGCAGGAGACAATTTGCTGAGCAAGCCACTCACCGAGTTCGTAGAGTACGGGTCGCAGCACCCGGCGACACTGGCTGTGTATGATGTGAAGAGCCTTGAACAAGCTAAGAAGTATAACCAACTGCGAACAAGTCCGGCTGGAATTTTGACTGACTTCGAGGAGAAAATTTCGACTCCGAACAGCACGCTATGCGGCATTGCACTCTATTATTTTCAGTCGAAAGCGCTCAAACTGCTCGACAAATATGTTGCAGAAGGAAACAACCCGGACCAACCGGGCCGATTCATCCAGTGGTTGCATAAGCGCCTCGATGTATTCACCTTCCCGATTCGAGGAACCTGGTACGACATCGGCAGTAAAGAGACCTTGGAGGAGGCTAATAAGCTGTTTAGCGGCGCGCTCTAGCGCAGCAAAAGGGGTGGTGCCGGGCGTTTTGCCCTCGCTTCCCTAGGTAATTTGTGGTTGATTTCCTGGCAACTGCCTCTTTAATCCGTACCTATGTCTACTGAAAAGAAGCCATCAGGGGCGTTCCTGAAGCCGGTCCAGCCAGACGCAGCGCTCGCGAAAATCGTCGGCTCAGATCCACTGCCACGAACTGAGCTGACCAAGAAGCTCTGGGTATATATCAAGAGTCACAACCTACAGAATAAGAGGATGATCACGGCAAACGCCGATCTCGAAGCTGTCTTCAACGGCAAGAAAGAGGTCGACATGTTCGAGCTGACTCGGTTGGTGAACTCGCATATTGTGAAGTAAGGCTGACTCGAAAGTCGTCGGCAGTGCCGCTCCGCGAATGGTTAAAGGGTAGCGCGAGCAAGAGGTATTTCTCTCAAGAGACATCGTCTCATAAGTCAACGGAGTGTCTTCCCTAGCTAAAAAGCTCTCGATCGCAGTCGTCCTATTAATTGCGCTGGCGGCAGCGTCCTTGTTTTTCCCGGTCGTTCCCGCCTTGCAAGCAATCTGTACGTGGATCGGCGGTTTTGGGCCATTGGGGGCGCTAGCGCTTGCGATTCTGCTCGCGGTCGCATCGCTGGTTCCCTTGATGCCTGCCAGCCCTTTCATCATCGGAACGGCTGCGGTCTTCGGATTTCCGTTAGGGGTTTGCTCGGCCATCCTGGGCCTTGCGTTAGGAGCTTCCGGAGGATTCTTTCTTTCCCGCTGGTTCCTTCGCAAGGAGGTCGCAGACCAGCTGCGGAACCACCCTACATTCCGGGCGATCGATTTGGCGATCGAAAAAGAGGGCTGGAAAATTGTCATCCTTTTGCGCCTCTGCCCGATTCCATTCGGTTTGGCTAATTATCTTTACGGCCTGACCGCGGTGCATTTTCGTTCTTATTTAATTGCGACCTTGTTAGGCGGCCTTCCAAGCCTTCTACTATTTTGCCAGCTTGGCGCTGCTGGCAAAAAGAGCCTCAACGCGCTGTCGGAGGGCCGCTTTGGTCAGAGCCCGGGCGAGTTAATCCTTCTGGCGCTCGAGATTCTCGCCACGCTAACGGCAATCGTCTTGGTTCCTCGCTTTGCTCATCGAGCGATTAAGAAATACGCGCCGAACACGCTGTAGTCGCGCCTTCAGCCCCGAATGCTTTCGGAGTCGGCCCTCGACGGTCGACCGCCACTGTTAACCGTCGCATTCGTCAGCGTTTGATGGCTCTACGGAAAACAGTAGATGGAAGACGGTCGACGGGGAACAGCTGTGCCGAAGGCGCAGCTAAAACTCATACTGCCTGCCCGGATCGGGTATGATTGTCTCAGTTTGGAGCGATTCGGCCGCGATTTTTGCCTTAAACCAGTTAACAGCCGCAGGATCGCCGTGCACTAACACGACAATCTTGGGTGACACTTTCCGGATATAATCGAGAAGCAGCTCGCGCGGGGCATGCGCGCTGAAGTCGAAATCGCGAATTGTGCTGACCATTTTCTTGGCCGGCAACTCTTGGTCCAACTGCACCAGATCGCCGGTCCTCGACGCTCGGATGCGGCCAGCCGGAGACTCTGGATCAGAATAACCAACAAAATAAATCGACTGTTTCGGATCGTCCAAGAAGCGCTCGGCCAGTTGATTAGAAAGAGTCTTTTCCGTCATCATTCCACTCGAAAGCGCATAGATTCGTTTTCGGTGGATCTGCGTCGTGACTACGTCGTCGCCCCGCAGCACAAAGGGTTCAAGCGATTCCATCAGTCGTAGTCCCGGCTGTTGCCTGGTTGAGACTGACGCTAATTCATCGTGTATCAAAGTGATCTTGGTGCTGAGACCAGCGATATAAATGGGAACATCTCTGAGGCGGCCCTGACGCTTGTACAGGTCAAAAATTGTCAGAATCTCTTGCGTTTTTCCGAGCGCAAAAACCGGTACCAACACCGAGCCACCTTTTTCGAACGCTTCCTCGATCGCGGCAATTAGACGCTGCTGTTCGCGCGCGCGCGAATAACCGGCTTCGAGCGCTCGATCTCCGCGTGTCGTTTCAATAATGAGCACATCCAGTTCCTCCTCAGGAAAGGCGGCTTTACTCATTAACGTCTGATCCAGAAAATTTACGTCCCCGGTATAAAAGATCTTCTTTCCCTCACCCCGTAAGAACATCCCTGCCGAACCTAGAATATGGCCAGCATCAAAGAGCTCGAAGGTCGGCTCTGAATCCGGTTCCGGAAGCCGTTCACCATCGAAAGAACAATACTGTCGCAGCCCGATTGTCTGCCAGCGTTCTCGCGCCTGATCTGCCTCTCGATGGGTGAATAACGGGTAGCTGGCAGTCTCAGGCTCTCCCCGTTGACGCGACATCACATTGACCGAATTATGCAACATCGCGTCAGCTAGCCGCGCGGTCGGCTGTGTCATGAAAACCTTGGCTTGCGGTTGCCGGCGCATCAATACTGGCAGCGTGCCGATGTGGTCCTGATGCGCATGCGAGATCAGAATCGCGTCGATCGACCCATCCGGGACCAATCGATAAAGCGGCAATGCCGCTTCTCCCTCGTTTTTCGGATGCAGGCCAGCATCCAGAATCAGCTTCTTGCCCTCGAGCTCGAGAAAATACGAGTTCGCACCGATTTCCGTTTGTCGGGTTAAATTAGTAAAACGCATCCTTAGTAGAAATGTTCACTGAAACCAAGCTCTGGGAGGAAGCGTCTCCATCGATAGGTAACACACAAAATTCAGGTTAAAACCTTCAGGATCGTCGTTCTTTACTCAAGAGTCAAAATACAGGGCGTTGGCAGAAAAAATGTTGTCCCCTCTTCCGGCAGATCGTTGGCAGTTTGACAGTGCCGCTCACCTTTTGGTGCGGGCTGGATTTGGCGGTAAGCCTCAGGAAATCGAGAAGTTACATTCGTTGGGGCTAGCGCGAGCAGTTGATTCGCTCGTAAAGGTTGTCTCAGATCACTATGTGAACCCGGTTTGGATCAACCCGGAGGAACAAGAGCAGGTGCGCCTCCGTATCGAGGCAGCCATTTTCCCTGAAGAAAAGCAAGCGATCCGACAAGTGGTGCATCAACAATTCCAGAGGGATATGAGGGATCTCATCCACTGGTGGACCATGCGTATGGTAAATACCCCTGTGCCGCTAGTAGAAAAGATGACGCTCTTTTGGCACGGCCATTTCGCGACTAGCGGTGAGAAAGTCAAGCCAGCCTACAAGATGTGGCTCCAGAACGAGACTTTCCGTCAGAATGCACTGGGAAATTTCGGCCAACTGGCGAAAGCGGTTTCACGTGATCCTGCGATGATGGTCTGGCTCGATACGGTCCAGAGCAGGAAAGAGCACCCGAACGAAAATTTTGCTCGCGAGGTCATGGAGCTGTTCATGCTGGACGAGGGACACTACAACGAGCAAGACGTTAAAGAGGCTGCTCGCGCTTTCACTGGTTATCGCATTGATCCAGTTGACCAATCGTTTCGATTCGCTCCTAAACAGTTCGATTTCACACCGAAAAAGTTCCTGGGCAGAACTGGCCCCTGGAACGGCGACCAGGTCCTGAACATCATCCTTTCCCAACCTCAATGCGCTCGTTTCATTTCCGGAAAGATTTGGAAATCCTTCGCCTACGATGATCCAGAGCCAAAGCTTTGGGATGCGCTTACTGCCGAATTGTTGAATGCTCGATACGAACTCAAACCGTTTCTCAGTCGAATGTTCCGATCCGAAGAGTTTTACAGCGACAAGGCGCGGAACTCTCAAGTCAAGAGTCCGGTTCAGTTTTTAGTACAAACGTTTCGAACGCTGCCGGTGCCGGTACCCGACGCGAATGTTCTCGAGGCCTTTTTCCGTCAAATGGGACAGGTCCCTTTTTTCCCGCCAAACGTCAAAGGCTGGGACGGCGGCAAGAACTGGATCAACACTGCAACGCTAACCTTTCGCTACAAGCTCAGCCGCCAATTGGTCGCCGGCATCAGCCCGCAAGAAATCGGTCTTCCGAAACGGCCAATGCCGGCTATCGAAGCGATTGCACCTCGCCCGACGATTACGAGACCTTTGTTGGTAGACCAGATCGCTTCCGCCCAAGACCGGAACGAACCGAGGAAACTAATCGACAAGCTATTTGTCAGGGTGTTCCAGCAAGCGCCACAACCGGATATGACCGGCAAATTCAACAATCTTCTCTCAACGCGAGAACAACCACTCACGGATGACGCAATCCGCGACCTGATCGTGTTGATGATGACAACACCGAACTACCAAACATGCTGACTTATGAGAGAGGATATTGACGTATTAACGCGCAGATCGTTTCTGCGTACCTCCATCGTCGGTGCTGCTCTCACCTGGACAATCCCGGTTTTTCTCGAGCGAACATTCCTAACGTTGAACGCGCAAGCGGCCGAATCGTCGCTTCAGGCAATGACCGGAAAAGATCATCCGATCCTGGTTGTGCTCCAACTGGCGGGAGGAAACGATGGTCTTAACACGATCATACCGTACGAAGACGACCTCTACTATAAAGTGCGTCCAAAGATCCGGATCGCTAAAGAAGAAGTTTTGCGGCTGAACAGTCTGATTGGATTTAATCCTAGCCTGGCACCACTAAAGTCATTGTATGACCAAGGCCATCTGGCAGTAATTCAAGGAGTCGGCTACCCGAATCCAAATCGTTCACATTTTCGATCGACGGACATCTGGCAAACGGCTTCAGATTCGAAGCAGGTATTAACCAAAGGATGGATTGGCAGATATTTCGACAATTGCTGCAGCGGTGAAGATCCGACAGTTGGTATTTCGCTTGGTGAGCAGCTCCCAGAAGCGTTTGCCGCCGAAAAGCCGACCGGGATCGCAATTGGCCGGGTCGACACACTCGGATTCGATCGGGAGCCTGACGCAGATGAGGCCCATCTGTTCGCTGAGCTAAACGGAATGGAAACAAACTCGATGTCAGGAGATCAGATCGGGTCGATCGCAGGCTCGAGCCATTCCGGATTGTCCGCCCTCGAGTACCTCCAGAGAACTGCGCTGGATGCACAGGTCAGCACAGACCATATCAAACAGATTCTCAAAGGGACGAAGAACGAAGCCCAATATCCGAAGAACCAGTTAGGAAATTCGTTGGCGCTTATTTCTCGCCTGATCGCCGGTGGGCTGTCGTCGCGGGTATATTACGCGAGCCAGGGTGGCTATGATACACATGCAGGGCAGATAAATACGCATAAGCGATTGCTGGGCGATCTCGCTACCGCTCTTACTGCTTTCTGTGATGATTTGAAGCGAAAGGGTCTCTTTGATCGTGTCATGGTGATGACATTCAGCGAATTCGGGCGACGCGTTGCAGAGAACGCAAACGGTGGCACAGATCATGGCACCGCTGCTCCAATGTTCATTTGTGGAGGCGACGTAAAACCCGGCTTGTATGGCCAACAACCTACCCTGAGTCATCTGGATGCTGGCGATCTTATCTTCAACGTCGATTTCAGGTCCGTGTACTCCACCATTCTGAGCAATTGGATGAAAGCGCCCGCGGCGCAGATCCTGGGGCGGGAGTTCCCGAAGCTGACATTTGCATGAATTGCCCGCTGGAGGGAGACGAGAAGGTTCGTCATGGATCCAGGATCCAACGCTTTGCCTATCTCAATGTTGCACCCGCATACCCTGTTAGCTCCATATAGCCGACGCCGTTAACTGGCTTTCCAGCCAGCTCTCCTGCTAACCGAATACAGCCTTCCCAATACGTGACACCGACACGCAGCTCTTGGTCTCTAGCCGGTGTCGTGACATGTAAATCCAAGTTAAGCTTCGGTATCTTCAAGTGCCATGCGATCGGATATTTTCCCTTCGAGGCTGGGCTTTCCCAGAAAGCCTCAGGTTGCAGTTGAAAGTCATCTCGTAAAAGCGGCTCAGTAACTCCGCTGGGACTAATCCAGGTTCCGCTTGAATTCGGATCGATCCCTCCGTCGTTCAAACGCATCTGGTACAACATCAAATCGCTTCCGTCTGAGAGCTGAATCGCAAACCAATTCCATCCAACCTGGTTCGGGCCGAGCTGATTCGTGGCCCATTCTCGATCAAACCATGACAGGCCGTTTACCTGGTAACTTTGGTCGCCAATCTGTATTACGCCAGATGTCGCTAAGCGAGTGATTGAGTAATAGTAAGAAGCATGGCCAATCCCATCGGACTTTTGGCTGAGCCCGTTCTTGCCTTGTAAAACCGGCGGTCTTTCCGGAGCCAGAACGAGATCCACCTGATAATCCTGTGTGCTGGCCTTCAATTTGAAATTTCCATCGAGTGAAACTTCCCAACCATTGATCCATGCCAGTCGCTCTTTTTGCCCGAAACCAGCCTCTCCATAGGCCCCACGACTTGTCCGCCTATCAAAACGAAAGCGACCCGTACCGAGATCGGTCACCGCAAAGTGGGCGAACTTCAGATCGTTCATGACGAATCGCGACCGAGCTAGCTTGTCCGGCGGACGGTATCCATAGCGAAAGAACGCAACCTCGTATCCGAACTCTCTTCCCTCTTTCGACTTTAAGTTTCCAGTGAAATACCACCATTCGGTTCGGAAGTTGTTGTGCGGCCCGTAATCCCGCGGGAACGAGAATACATAACCGGGAACCGCGAGCGCCCAGCCCTTGTCGTCTAGTGTTTCGCCGGGTATCCGCACCGCACAGAGCAGGAGAAGCAGCGCCAGGGTCACCCATCGTGCAGCGGCCCCGGCGCCGGTAAGGCTGAGCTTTAGCTCAGCCTTGTGCGGCTGCCACGCCCACGAGGCTGAGCTAAAGCTCAGCCCTACCGATTTTGTGGCGTGGCGTCTCATCGGCAGATCGGCAGCCAGAAAGCGTTGTTTCCCCAAACCATAGTCATATCCGAATCGCGTCGATCAAATTCGTTCGCGCTGCCTGGTGTGCTGGCAAAAGAGCCGCAATAACGGTCACTGGCAGAAACCAGCAGGGCACAAGAAATAGTTGCATCCACGGAAAACTAAGCGGGACAGTCCAACCGAAGAAGGCCGTGTTGATAACTCGCGTCAAGACGATCGCCAGTGCCACACCGGCGGCAAACCCAAGCAGGATCGCCACCAGTCCGAGGAATAAGGACTCCCAAAGCATAAGAGTTCCAACGCGAGTTCGGGAGGCGCCCATTGCCCGTAAGGCACCGATCTCACGCTCGCGTTCCTTAACAAGAACCAGCGCGTTTAAAATGATACCCATTACGGCGACAAAGACAGCGATCAACCGAAGCACTTGGGTCACGCCAAACGTTTGATCTAGAACGTCTTCGACCAGACTCCTCAGTTGTCGATTCAGACGAATAGAATAGTCGCTCGCTTTTGGGTAAGCGCTTCGGATTGTCTGAACAAATCCTTCTGCGTCTTCGCCGGGTTTCAAATAAATCGCCACCGAATGAGCACGGGTATCGTGCCAGTAATGTTCAAAGTTCTCAGACTGCATCAACATCAGACCCGAGTCCCTGGTGAAATCTTGAAATACGCCAGCGATTCGGAAATTGACGAGACCTTGCGGGGTGGGAATTGCGATCGTTTCCCCTTCTTGCAAATGCAAACGACGAGACAACGGTTCAGAGACGAGCACCTGGTCAGGTTTCCAATATGCCTGGTATTTCTTTTGATCGTCTCCGCCGAGAAATTTCGGTGTGTTTCGGGTTGTTCCAATCGTTACGCCTAATGCGACCGGCGATCCACCAACAGTAATTTCGGCGTCCCGATACGTGTCGATCAATTCGACCTCCTGTCGCGAACGGAGCATTTTGAGAAGCGCCTCTGAAACGAAATCCTGAAAGCCGACGACTTCGTTTGTGGCAGGCCCCAAGTAGATATCGGCTGGTAACCGTCGCTTGACCCAATGATCAACTGTTTCGCGAAACGAATGGATCATGATGGTAATACTCACGACCATTGCAATTACTGACGCGAGCGCCCCGACTGTCGCGGCATGTCGATAAAGGGATCGCACAAGGTTGCGCGCAGCCAGACTGACCGTGGGAATCTTTCGAACGATCGAGCCGATACCTTTTCCGCTCCAATAAGTCGCGTGCGGCGCTAGTGCACAGAAACCGAGCAGAGTCATTAATGCGCAAACGAAACCGAGCGATCGATTCACTGAAAAGGCGAGATACGAAAACAGATAAGCCAACAGCAATGCCAGCGCTGAATAACCCAGCCAAACTCGCGATAGTCTGTCGCTCCGTTCTATAAGGATGCCCAGATTCAATGCTCGCAAAGGAGTAATATTCGCTCCCGCAGCGGCCGGTATCCAAGCTCCCATTACTACTGCGCAGAGTCCCAACAAGAAAACCAGCGGCACCTGCTCAATCGGAAAATAGGATCGGTCAATGCTGACAAGAACATAGAGGTTGGAAACTGTGCGAGAAACCGTTCCGACCAGAATCCGACCCAGCGCGATGCCTCCTGCGCAACCAAGCACACAGCCAATGGTTCCATAAAGAACAGCCTCACCCAGGAAAAGCCAGCGGATCTCTTCTCGACTAACTCCGAGCGCTCGCAAAATGCCAATTTCGCCACGTCTTCTAACAACCGAGGCAGTAATGGTATTGTAAACTAACAACATACCGACAGTCAGCGAAACGAGGCTCAAAGCAGTGAGGTTAAGTTGAAACCCGGAGAGCATTTGTTCGACCTGTTCGGTTCGATCTGCTGGCGCCTGAATTACCGTGTCTGACGGAAGCAGTTCCTGGATTCGTTTTTGTACCGTCTTGACTGAGTTCCTAGTTCGAAACAAGACCGCATTCAAACGCCCTTGGGACGCGAAGAGCTCCTGGGCCCAGCCGATATCCATAACGCCGATATGAGAATCGGTCGTGTCGATGGTGAAACTGACTCTCAGCGTCTGTTCTCGTTCTCCAACCTGGATCCGGAATTCCTGACCGTCATGAATGTGGTGTAGGTCCGCAAAGCGTTTTGTTATCGCGATTGATTGGGGATCACCGAACCATGCATCTCCATTGAATATGTCGCTCCTTTTTTCAGCTGTCTGAAAGGTTAGAAACTCAGAATCGGTGAACGGATCAACTCCAAGAATCCGCAGGTATTCGCCAGGATAGTCCGGTAAAGTCACGAATCCTTCTACAAGAGGCGTTGCTGCATCAACGCCTGGCACTGTCTGTAATCGTGGAAACATCGCATCATCGATGGTGCCTCGAGCTTCCAATTGTGCCCGGCCAGCAACGATGTCGACACCTGCCTGAAATGCTTTGATCGCACTGTGGTTAGCAATCTGGATAGCCAGGTAAACCGCGACTCCGAGCGCGACGGTTAGGATGTTAATCAGGGCCAGAGTCTTGTGCCGAAGCGCGTAACGAACAATTTGGCGATGGAAAATGCGAAACATGCCGTCCGTCGCCGACCTAACTCAGGATGTGCAGACGCGCAAATGCTCTAGAATCCACAGACGTGCAGGCAGCGTTTGTCGTCGACCTGGAAAGGTCAAGCCACGGTCAAGCCGGAGGCTCGAGCCAACCCTCCGGGTTGAACTTCCAGCCCGACGTCGCTGTCGCGCAATGGAAAAACGCGGCTTCTCATTTCTCTACCGCTGCGACCAATAGTGAACGCTTCAAATCGGCCAGGCGTTCCCGGTCCAGGATCTTCTTGTTGTCAAGGTCGGTGACATAGAAGCTGTCAAATGCTGCTCCTTTTTCTGTCGCAATACGTGACAGCGCAATATTGATCCCGGCTTGGGATAAACAACGGAGCACGTCATATAATAAACCAAGCCGGTCGGCCGTTTGTAAATCGATCACCGTGTACTGCGGATGGATATCATTTGAAATAGCCAGCTTTGTCGGAAACTCGTATCCGGTCGGCAAATAGTAGGTCATTTTCCTCCGAGCCTTGGCTAACAGCGGCCCGAAATCGAACTCGCTTACTTCAAGGGCATCCTGCAGTACGCTCTCGACCTGCTCTATATCACCTTCGTCTGATACTGGCTGAAAATCGGTATTGCAGACCCGGAATATGCCAAGCATCAAACTGTCGGAACGCGTGTAGGCATCAGCACTGAGGATGTTGATCGACGCCGTCGCAAAAGAACCCGCAATCTTGGCGACCAGCCCAGTTCGATCCCAGGTACAAATCCAGCATTCGCTGTGCCCTTGATCCGGTTTTGTATGCCACTTAATGGCGGCAGACAGAGCCAATGCAGAATCTTTCGATCGAGCCTCAAGAAAACTCCGAAAGAGCCGCATATGACCAATGATTTCGTTTAACCGATGGGCCTGGAAATAACGATCAGGCATCGAATGAAAATGAACCTCGATCTCTTCACCGAAATCCTTGGCCATGCGACGGGCGATGCTTTGATGTAACCCTTCGCGCTCAATATGCCGCTCTCTGAAAAATTCGCGCTCGTCGTGGAGATAGCTGGATGTCGCGTGGTGCAGATGCCAGACGAGCGATTCTTTCCAGTCAGACCAATTCTGGCCACCGGTACCTTTCCCGTCAGCCAGCGTTAACAACATCAATGCATCGAGATTTTCCGGGGATCGGACGACCTCCGCGAAATCCGCGATCGTTGCGGGATCTTCCAGATTTCTGCGTTGGGCAATTTGAGAGAGTGTCATGTGATGATCCACCAACAGGATTAATCGACGTCTTCGATCCGGAGGCAGCTGAAGGCGAGCAGCAACTTTCTGAGCGTTCAATGCGCTAGCTTCCGAGTGATGCCGGGCAGCTGAGGATTTCCCCGTATCATGTAACAGAAGCGCCAGGTACAGGGTGTAGGAATCCTCCAGGCGCAGGAACAGTTTTTGGTAGTCGGCCAGCTTCGATTCTTTAGTGTCGATGAGACTGTCCAGCTTTTCGATGCAGACCAGCGTGTGCTCATCGGCAGTATACCGATGGAAAAACTCGTGTTGGACCAGGCAGGTTAGCTCGCCAAACTCAGGCAGGTAACGGCCGAGTAAATCGACCTCATGCATCATCCTGAGGATTCGACCAACCTGTCCTTTCCGAGATAAGATCGCCTGGAACGTCTCACGCGCGGCGCGCGCATATTGAAAGGTGCGATTGACCAGCCGAGTCCGTCTTCGAATCAGCTGCTGCAACTCGGGACTCAACTCCAACTCCCTCTGTTGCGCGTAGAGAAACACCCGCATCAACCGGAACGGATCATCATGGAAAATCCGTTGGTTGTCCGGGTAAATCAGGCGGCCGTGGCTATAGAACCCATCGAAATGTTCCGTCGTAAGCTTGCGCTTTGCCAGAAATCCGAAGATCGGACGCTCTTCTTTTTCCGTCATAGCCGGAAGAAGAAAATGATCTGTCATTCTTCTGGTCGCGAGATAAATCGTTCGAGCGTTCTGATAGTAGTCTCGCATGAAGGTTTCGGAACGCCTCAGAACATTCTTTTGCGAATATCCGAATTTGTTAGCAATCTGGCCCTGCAAG
>JBPYFC010000016.1:0-13430 GCA_051984705.1 Chthoniobacterales bacterium
ACTTAACAAAGAGTGCAACCCCGTCAAGGAGAAGCTTTAGCTCGGATTTCACCGGGTAATAGAGGGTTTCAGCGAAGGCATGAATCGCCGTCGGTCCAAGCCTCGGAAAAGCTCCAACGTCGAGCTAGAAGCTAAGATCGCACTACCTCCGTTTTCCTCTCCTCCGCCGGTTCCGCAACGTACGGCTCCGCTACCCGGCGAACTGCCAGCGCTCGACCTGTCGTCTCATCAATATCAACGAGGAGGCCGTGCAATTTGATCTCGCCTCTCGCAACGGGGAAGACCACCGGCATGCTGCTGAGAAACCGTTGCAAGATCGGCTGAATTTCTCGCCCTAATATCGAACGAGTCGGTCCACACATTCCAGCGTCACAAATAAAGGCTGTTCCGCCTTCGAAGATTTGTTCGTCCGCAGTCTGGACATGGGTATGTGTACCGGCCACGGCAGAGACCTTGCCATCAAGAAACCGCCCCATGGCGATCTTTTCGCTGGTTGTCTCCGCATGGACATCGACAAAAATGACGCGCGTCTCCTCCTGCATCTGGAGCACTTCTTCTTCAATCAAGCGGAACGGATTTTCGAGGTTCGGCAGCATGAACGTTCTTCCTTGAACGTTGATTACTCCGACTTTTCCTTTCGCAGTCTCCAACACAATCGAACCATGACCCGGTGTTCCAGGCGGATAATTCAACGGGCGCAACAGCCGTGGCTCGGTCTCTATATAAGAAATAATATCTTTCTGGTCCCAAATGTGATCGCCCGTCGTGATCACTGCTATGCCGGCGCGAAGCAGATCAATCGAGATTTTTCCTGTGATTCCTCGCCCGGCCGCGGCGTTCTCGCCATTCGCAACAACGAAATCAATTTCCCATTCTGCTTTCAGCTTCGGCACCATCGCGATGACCGCACTGCGCCCAGGTTCCCCAATGATATCGCCAAGAAATAGAAGTCGAAGCATTCGCTATAGTCTACTGTGCAAGGCCATCCGTCTACCGTCCACAGCCTTCCGTCTTCCGTCGACCGTATGACAATATATCATCATCAGCCCAATCGATGGGGAAAGCGCTGTCGACTAGAGTTGCCGGCGATGACGGCGTTGTTGGCGATGACGGCGTTGTCGGCGTTCCCAAAACAGCAACTTTCGCCCCTCGCCCATCCACCAGACTGGTCGCGTCTGGATCGATTCCAAGAGACGATTACACACGACGAATTCGAGCGATTGCTGACCACAGTCTACGCACCTTCCGGCGCAGCCGATCAATGGATCGCTGTTCAGCCGCAGCAAGCAGTTATCCAGGAGAACGAGGGACATCAGTTCGTTCTTCGATTCGCGGACAGTTCGCGAAAGCCGGTTCCTCGATACTGGACTCCAATCGATCGATTGCACCGCTCGCCTGGGAAACCACTCAAAGGAGTCACAATCGCCATTGATCCCGGACACCTCGGCGGCAAATGGGCGAAGATGGAGGAACGCTGGTTCCGAATTGGGGATTCTAAACCGGTCACGGAAGGAGACATGACTCTCAAGGTCGCGTTGCTGCTTGTTCCCCGGCTCAAAGCTCTCGGCGCCAACGTTGCATTGGTCCGTTCCAAACCTGGTCCGGTTACCCAGAAGCGTCCAAATGAACTGCTCGATCAAGCCGAAGAATCACTGGCGGAGCGCGGAGTAACGACCTTGCTGCCTGATTATTCAGGACCGGATGATCCTCAAAAGGAGAATTCCATTCCCTGGGAAGCTGAACGCTTGTTTTATCGAGTCGCAGAGATTCGTGCGCGCGCAAATATCGTCAACTTAAACATCAAGCCGGACGTGACGCTGTGTCTGCACATGAACGCGGAACCATGGGGCGACCCCGCCCATCCGACTCTGGTTCAGGCTAATCACCTGCATCTGATCACGAACGGCACATACAGCAGAGAAGAGCTTGCAAATGAGGATGTGCGATTCGCGATGTTGGTCAAGCTCCTGAATCAGGTCTACCCGGAAGAGTTAGCGCTTTCAGACACGATTGCAGCCCAGATGGCGAAGGTCACGCACCTGCCTCCGTACACCTACACTACCGCTAATGCCAAAAGTCTCGGCACCAGCGGCTACGTTTGGGCTCGCAACCTTATCGCCAACCGTTTGTACGAATGCCCCGTTGTCTACATCGAAGCCTACGTCATGAACAACGAAGAGGTCTTCGCCCGCATCCAAGCCGGCGAATACAAAGGCCTTCGGAATTTCGGTGGAGTCAAGCGCAAGAACATCTATGCGGAATACGCCGACGGAGTAGTAAACGGCTTAGTCGAATACGCGAACTCGCATCGAACCGAAAACCGAAAACTGAAAACCGATAACCGATAACTGATAAACTGGCGGAACGCCTTCCGCTCCCCAAATCGCCGATTGATTTATCCGCCAACCAGATTTAACCTCCGGCTCTCGATTTAGAACGGGCTGTGGCTCAGCTTGGCTAGAGCGCCACGTTCGGGACGTGGAGGCCGTGGGTTCAAATCCCACCAGCCCGATTTCGTTTCTGCGAAACGGAATCGAAATTTTCGTTGAAATTGATTCTTTCGCTCGGATTTTCTAGCACTAAAGAAGTGTTCCCGGGCTTCGCCTTCACACTCAAATGAAAACGCTCTTTGTTCTAACACTGACGCTTCTGACGCAGCCGCTGCTTTTCGGAAAGGATCCCTCTCCCGCTCCATCAGATAAGCAACTCCCGAATGTCGTGATCCTTGCCACTGGTGGAACAATCGCCGGCAGTGGAGCGACTTCCACAACGACGGTCGGATACAAGGCTGCTACGCTCGCGGTCGACACCCTGATTCAGGCCGTTCCGGAGCTTAAAAACATTGCCAATGTCCGAGGCGAACAAGTCTTCCAGATTGCCAGCCAGAACATGAACAACGACTACTGGCTGAAACTGGCAAAACGGGTCAACGATCTGGTCCAGCAGGCGGATGTTGACGGTATCGTCATCACCCACGGGACCGACACGTTGGAGGAAACTGCCTACTTTCTCGACCTGGTCACCAAAAGCGATAAGCCAGTTGTCCTTGTCGGCTCAATGCGTCCATCGACCGCTCTTTCCGCAGATGGTCCCCTGAACCTTTATGACGCAGTCATGCTCGCAGGCAGCAAAGAGGCTGTCGGTAAAGGAGTCCTTGTCTGCCTCGATGATGAAATCAATTCTGCTCGTGACGTCACGAAGACCAACACGTCGACAATTGAAACGTTCAAAAGCCCGGAGCTCGGAATGCTTGGATACATTCAAGGGCAACGGATCGCTTTCTATCGGCTGCCGGTCCGCAAACACACCTTGCAAACCGACTTCGATATCTCGCACGTAGATAAACTTCCCACGGTTGAAATCGTGTACGGCTACGCAAGCGTCTCTCGGACCGCAATTGACGCTCTTTCAGCAGCCGGAGTCGACGGAATTGTTTACGCGGGAGTTGGGGATGGAAATCCGTCCGAGCTGGCAGAACAAGCTCTCGCCGACGCCCGCAAGAAAGGCGCAATCATCGTCCGAAGCGCACGCGTCGGAAATGGCATCGTCGCCCGCAACGCCGAAGTAAACGACGACCAACGCGATTTCATCGTGTCCGATTCTTTGAACCCGCAAAAAGCCCGCGTCCTTCTGACCGTCGCCCTGACCAAAACAAAGGACACCAAAGAACTGCAACGCATGTTCTACGAATACTAGCATTGTCGCTCCGGCAGGAGCCAGGCCGCCCATTGGTCCTATTGGTCCTATAAGGTCCCATCTGTCCTATACGTCGCATCTCTCCTGACATAGGGTTGTCAAGGATCTCGCGTACACTTCCGAGGTTTCCTTCAACCCGAGACTAGCAACCAACCGCGCGCCGTACTAGATTCCGCGTCCTATGGCAAAAAATGCCGCGAAGAGTCCGTCCGTTATTACGATTCGAGGCGCTTGCCAGAACAATCTCAAGTCTATCAATCTTGAACTTGAGCTGAACAGATTTCACGTCGTAACCGGACCAAGCGGCAGCGGCAAATCGAGCTTGGCGTTCGATACGATCTATGCGGAGGGCCAGCGGCGTTACGTCGAGACATTCAGTCCTTATACAAGGCAGTTTCTCGACCGCATGGACAAACCGTTGGTCGACGAAATCCTCGGAATCCCTCCAGCCATAGCAATCGAACAAGCCAACCGAGTTCGTACGACCCGATCAACCGTCGGAACGATGACGGAGATCAACGACTATCTGAAGCTCCTCTTCCCACGCGTCGCACATGCTTACTGTCCCGAATGCGGGCGCGAGATCCGGCCAGAGACACCTGAACACATCTGCCAGACCCTGTTCAAAGATCTTCGTGATCAGACCATTCTGGTAACGTTCGGGGTTCCAGTTCCAGCTGGAACAAAACCGGCCGACTTTTTTGGCTTCCTGAACCAGCAAGGCTTTCTTCGAGTCTGGATCGACAATTCTATCGAAAGAACCGACCGGCCAACGTCGGTAAAATGGTTGCCCGGGATCGTGAGTGTGATCCAGGATCGGCTCGCTGTGTCTGATACGAACCGGACACGATTGACCGAAGCAATCGAGCAAGCCCTCCGGTTTGGTAAAGGCCAGGTCGCCATCATCGAGACGGCTTCGCACGATCCCCCTCGGGCGCCCGAAACCGCGCCTGGTCCGAAAATCTCCGGGCTACAGCCTGCCGCCCTACAGCCCGTCGTTCACCGTTTTTCCACCGGATGGCATTGTCCGTATTGTGATATCGAGATTCGAGCACCAATTCCTGGTCTTTTTTCGTTCAATAACCCGGTCGGCGCATGTCCTGCCTGCCGCGGATTCGGCCGGACGATCGGCATAGATATGGATCGGGCCTTGCCCGACCGGAAACTGAGCATCGCCGCCGGTGTGGTGAAGCCTTTCCAGACCGGCAACATGCGTGCATGCCAACAAGACCTGATCACTCGCGCGGAGGAACGTGGTGTCGATATCCATTGTCCTTTCAATGAACTCTCAGAGAAGGACCAGCAGTGGGTGATCCAAGGCGAAGTCACGCCAAATATGACTGCGGACGAAGTCTGGGAAAGCGGCGGTTGGTACGGTGTCCAGGGATTTTTCGATTGGATGGAATCGCGCAGCTACAAAATGCATGTGCGCGTGTTTCTAAGCCGCTACCGCGCTTACACCCTCTGCCGGGAATGCAACGGAACCCGATTCAAACCTGAAACTCTTAATTTCAAAATAATCCGCAACGGCCACTCTGCTAATCGTCCATCCGACTACATTTCCGATGTCGCTTCGGAAACGGCGAAAGAATTTAATGGCAGCGCCTCGTTGCTCTCTTTGCCGGACGTGCAACGGATGCCGATCGAGGAGTTGGTTGTCATATTGCGCGATTTGCAGATCGGAAAAAACGACGCTCCAACCGAGATGGTCCGGTCCCAAATCGTCTCTCGGCTCTCGTATCTGGTAGACGTAGGGCTCGGCTACCTGACATTGGACCGCGCAACCCGGTCGCTTTCCGGAGGTGAAATCCAGAGAGTTAATCTCACTACCTGCCTGGGCGCGTCATTGGTTAACACGCTGTTTGTGCTGGATGAGCCAAGCGTCGGACTGCATCCCAGGGATGTTCACCGCCTGATCGGTGTTCTCCATGATCTCCGGGATAAAGGAAACACTCTGCTTGTGGTAGAGCACGACGAAACCGTTATGCGAGCCGCTGATAGTGTTATCGAACTCGGTCCAGGCCGCGGAGAGCTTGGCGGCCAACTCGTCTACCAGGGCTCGATTGAAAAAATTGAAACGGCTTTGCCAGACTCCCTGACCGCGGCATATCTGACGGGCCGGAAACAGATCCTGATACCGAAGAAACGCAGAAAGCCTCGACAATTTTTGGAGGTAATCGGAGCAAAAGAGCACAACCTGAAAAACCTCGATGTTCGTTTTCCGCTAAATGTTTTCTGCTGTGTCACCGGTGTTTCAGGCTCCGGTAAAAGTACGCTGGTTCAGAACGTACTGTACGAAAACCTGCTGCGCCTGAAAGGCGGTTCAACCGAGGAAGCGCCCGGACGCTGCGACCGAATTGTCGGCCCGCATGAAGTCGATGAAGTCGTTCTGGTCGATCAATCGCCCCTTGCTCGCTCTCCGCGGTCCACGCCTGCTGTTTACGTCGGAGTGTTCGACCGGATTCGCGAACTCTTCGCCGCGCTGCCCGAAGCTCAAGCGCGTGGTCTAACCGCAGGCGTTTTCTCTTTCAATTCCGGGTCCGGCCGCTGCGGACGCTGCTCAGGACTCGGCTATGAAAAGATCGAGATGCAGTTTCTGAGCGATCAATATATTCGCTGCGCCGAATGCGAAGGAAAACGGTACCAGCCTTCTGTCCTCGAATTAAAGCTGAAGGGCAAATCAATCCATGACGTTCTCGAACTGACGGTTACCGAAGCGATTACGTTTTTCGGTTCAATCGGATCACCAAGCGCACTTATTGATCCATTGGAATTGTTGCGGCAGGTCGGACTTGGCTACTTGCGGCTAGGCCAACCGGTCAATGTCCTTTCTGGCGGCGAATCGCAGCGGTTGAAACTGGTAGGCCACCTTACCGAAAGCAAAAAGGGCACCCGTCATTCACTTTTGATCTTCGACGAACCAACAACAGGCTTACATTTCGATGACATCGCTGCACTGCTGTCGGTCTTCCAGCAGTTGGTCGATCAGGGCAACACCCTGATTGTCATCGAGCACAACTTGGATGTCATTCAAGCCGCCGATTACATCATTGATCTCGGACCCGAAGCAGGCGCCAAAGGCGGCACCTTAGTCGCCCAAGGCACCCCCGAAGAAGTTGCTAACGAACCAAAATCACAAACCGGCATCTTCCTCCGGGAGCGGATGGTTCCCGACTTCGCCAAGGCTGCGTCGGGCAGGCCGGGTTCCGGGTTCCGAGTTCCGGGTTCCGCGACAGAGAACCGTATCGCCGAACTCGCTCCGGAACCAGAAACCCGGAACCCGGAACCCGAAACCTCCTCAATCACCGTTCACGGCGCCCGGCACCACAATCTGAAGAACCTCTCCGTCGGCATTCCACGGGAAAAAATGGTTGTTGTGACCGGGTTAAGCGGCTCGGGAAAATCAAGCCTCGCGTTCGATATTCTTTTTGCCGAAGGACAACGCCGATTCCTGGATAGTATGTCGACGTACGCGCGGCAGTTTGTCGAGCAATTGGAACGCCCGGATGTCGATGTCGTTTCTGGATTGCCACCAAGCGTTGCGATCGAACAGCGACTCACTCAAGGAGGCGGCAAGTCAACGGTGGCGACCTTGACCGAGGTTTATCATTTCTTACGGCTCCTGTTTGCAAAGCTTGGCACTCAACATTGCCCACGATGCGGCATCCCAGTCGCCAAACAAACTCTGCCGGCCATTTTGAAACAAGTTCGTGACTGGACTCGCAAGGGACCTGCAACGTTAAGCGCCCCGTTGGTCAAAGCCAGGAAGGGCTTTCACAAAGAAGTCGCGATCTGGGCTAGACGCGAAGGCTATCGAGAACTCATCGTCGATGGCGCTCACTACCCGGTCGATCGGTTTCCAGCTCTCGAACGGTACAAAGAGCACACTATCGATGTTGTCATTGCCGATCTCGGAAAGAACAACGGTAGAGAAACTGAGGAACTGGTTAAGACTGCTCTTCGAATTGGTAACGGGTCCGCCTTTCTCCTTCCAAAGGGATCGGACCGAGTGGTGTTGAGCAGCGAGATGACTTGTCCCAATTGCGGTGATTCTTTCGAAGAGCTCGATCCACGACTTTTCTCTTTCAATTCACCGCACGGATGGTGCCAAACTTGCACCGGGTTTGGCCATGTCCTGCCATTCGAAATCGAGGAAGACGGCGCAGAATCTCGACTCGAGGCGGAGCTCCTTGCCGAACGTCGCAGCGACTCAGTCGACGAGTTTACCGAGTGCCCGGAATGCCATGGATCCCGTTTGAATCCTGTGGCGCGCGCAGTCAAGGTTCACCACTGCACCATCGACCAGTTAGCAGGAGCTTCGGTAAAGCGTGCGATGCAAATTATCGGGAATTGGAAATTTGAAGGTCCGAAGCGCACAATCGCCTCTGATATTCTGACCGAAATCAATCAACGCCTCTTTTTCATGGGGCAGGTTGGCCTCGACTATCTCACGTTGGATCGTCCAGCCAGAACCTTGAGTGGCGGCGAATCGCAACGAATCAGGCTCGCTGCCCAGCTCGGATCCAACTTGCGCGGTGTTCTCTACGTGCTGGATGAACCGACTATCGGTTTGCATCCGCGCGACAACCAGCGACTGCTGGAAACACTGGACGCCCTTAAAAAGAAAGGAAACACGCTACTGGTCGTCGAGCATGACGAGGAGACGATGCGTCGGGCTGACCTGATCGTTGATCTAGGCCCCGGCGCCGGGCGCCGAGGCGGAGAACTCGTTGCGCTCGGTTCGATCAAAGAAATCCAGAAATGCAAGGAATCCGTCACCGGCCAATATCTGAAATCGCCGATGCTGCACCCGATTCACGGAAACCGCCGGCCGCTAAAGCAAGTTTTCTGGACTGAAATCGAAGGCGCCAGTGCAAATAATCTCAAACAAGTCAACGTGCGATTTCCCGTTGGCCGGCTTTCCGTTATTACCGGAGTATCTGGCTCGGGTAAGAGCAGCTTGCTCCGAATGGTGATCTTGCCCGCTGTTCACAGCGGTCTGCAGAGGGGAAAGAAAAAGAGTCAAGAGCTTGGCCCATGGAATAGCATCGTTGGTCTGGAGCATTTTGGTGGCGTCTACGAGGTGGATCAGTCTCCAATTGGCAAAACGTCGCGATCGATTCCTGGAACCTACGTGAAAGTGTTCGACGAAATACGCGCATTGTTCGCGCAGCTCCCCGAATCGCGGATACGCGGTTATGACCGAAGCCGGTTCTCGTTTAACACCGAAGGCGGCCGGTGCGAGACCTGCGCGGGGCAAGGAGTCATCAAGCTGGAAATGAACTTTCTTCCATCCAGCTATATCCCGTGCGAAGCATGCCGCGGGAAGCGGTTCAATCCCCAAACGCTGGCTGTTCAATACAACGGAAAAAGCATCGGCGACATCCTGGAAATGACAATCGAAGAGGCTGCCAGCTTCTTCCGAACGCAGCCACGCATCTTTCAACCGCTCGAGCTATTGACTCAAACCGGCCTCGGCTACCTGCAGCTCGGCCAACCAAGCCCAACACTGAGCGGTGGCGAGGCGCAGCGCGTGAAGCTGGTCAGCGAATTGAAGCGCGGGGTCGGTAGAGGACTCACCGATCGCTTGAAGCGGAACATGGTGCCCAAATCGACCCTCTACCTGTTGGAGGAACCGACCATCGGTCTACACATGGCCGATGTTCAACTGCTGATCGAGGTTTTACACCGGCTGGTGGACGAAGGAAACACTGTCATTGTCATCGAGCACAACCTCGATGTAATTGCTGAGGCCGACTACATAGTCGATATCGGGCCCGAAGCCGGAGACGCCGGCGGAAAAATCGTCGCCTGCGGCTCGCCGGAAGAGATAGCCAAAACCAAAAAGAGCCGTACCGGCCAGTTCCTAAAGAAATTTCTCCGATAGAGTCCTTATCCCAAACGTTCCCGACCTACGCAGCGCCCGCCTTCCGAGCAATCGCCAGATCGTACGAACGTCTTAGCAACGCGATCGCTGACTCAACTTGGTCCGCGCGTTTAATATAAAAACTTATCCAACCGCTTTCTGGCAGGATATGATGCGGTTCGGCCAGGCCAGCGGCGATCAACTCATTCCGCACCTTTTTCGGGAAAGGAATATCCACCAGATGATCTCCGTGAATGTGGCCGATTTCCCGTCGCCCAAAACGATACTCCGTGCCACCAAATCGATGTGGTCCCGAGGTCACTCCTGACCAGCTCATCGCAGCATTGTGAATCTGCTCACTTGGCTTCATCAGCTCATACGTCCTATTGGTCCTATTGGTCCTATTGGTCCTATTCACCCCATGAATGGTATCGGACGATGCGTCGACCTCATGTAAAGCAGCACGATTCCAAAGACCAAAAACAATACCGCAGGTGTCCAGGAGGCTATTATCGGTGATATTCGCGCCCCTGAACCCAACGCTGTGAAAACGTTGCTCAAGGTAAAAAGTCCCACAAACAACAAGATGCCACCAGCTACGCCGGCCAGTGCGCCTCGCCGGGAAAAAGCGACACAGAGTGGGCTCGCCACTAATACCACCACCAGCACATTCCACGGCAGCGAAAACCGATTCCACAAATTGGTCTTGTACTGAGCCAGGCTGACCTCAGGAAAGTCTGCGTTCTCCGTCAGGTAGGTTTGCAGTTGAGGAACGGTCATATATTTGCCCTGAAGCGACGCGTTCGCCAATCTCCACGGCGTCTCGCTCCAACCCTCTATCTCTTTTTTGTCAAAGTAAGTCTCGTTCACTACAGCGCCGCTCGGATCAGACTCTGTCAGTTTGCCATTGTAAAAGGTCCAGACATTCCGCACCGAATCATACGAAACACGTTGAGCATACAGCTTAGATTGAATGACGCCCTGTTCGTCCTGTTGGATCACTTGGACGTTAGTGATCTCCTCCGTCTTGCTATTCATCGACTGAATAAACCAAAGCCGGTGATCTTTGCGGTTCACAAAGATATCGGCTTCCAAAAGCGACTGTTTCGATTTTCCCTTAGTAAGCTCGTCCAGCAAATAGGTGCTGTTGCTGCCTTGGGGACCGAGCTCGTAGTTCAGCGCCATGCAAATGCCGGTCAATAAAAGACCCAGAATTATTAAGGGAAGCAGCACCCTCGGCACGCTCATTCCGGCGCTCAGCATCGACACTATCTCATTCCTCCGTGACATGCGCGTAAGGACATAGAGCAATCCCAATAGCACACCCAGCGGCATCCAGTTCACCAGAATGAAAGGAATCTGAGTCAAGTAGAATTGCGCAATCGCTCGAAACGACAGATGCGCGTCCTGGAAAGCATTGGCGCGTGTTCCTAAATCATAAACGAGCCATACTGCGATCAACCCAAACAGCGAGTAAAGGAATGGGACCAGGAAATTCTTGATAAGATAACGATCAAAAGTTTTCAACACACAGGTCGAGTTTACGTGTTTCAGTTCGCAGTTTACAATCGGGCAGAAATGCAAACGCGCATGGGCTAACCATTCCTGCGGATTATCGAAAACTGCAAACTGAAAACCGAAAACTGCAAACCAAAAACACCACTCTGAAAGAGTGGTTCCTATGATCGCCTTTCGTGACCAATTCGATAGCGAGTTTGCTCAAAACATTCATGGAATGTTTGGCAAAGAAGGCCTTTTGTCGGGAGCGATCGGATTCGAATACAGACCGCAACAACAAGACATGGCGACGGCGGTTGCGCGTGCATTGGAAGGGAAACATCACCTGGTGGTGGAAGCAGGCACTGGCGTAGGAAAATCTTTGGCCTATCTCATTCCGGCCGTTCTTTACGCGTTAGATCACAGGCGTAAAGCCATCATTTCAACCCACACAATCAATCTCCAAGAACAGCTGCTTCACAAAGATATCCCCATCGTACAGAAGCTGTTGAAGCGACCGTTTGACGCTGCGCTTTTGAAAGGGAGACAGAACTACCTCTGCCCGAATCGTCTCGAGCGCGCTCTTCAGCTGCAGTCCGAACTGTTTAATTCGACTGAACAGGAAGAATTGCGCAGGATTAAGGATTGGAGCCAACGCACAACAGAGGGCACTCTCAGCGATCTGGATATTGATCCCGATCCCATCGTCTGGGCCCAAGTCTGCAGCGAACCGCATCTCTGCACACCGAAAACTTGTGGCCGGGACGAACGATGCTTTTATCAGGAAGCGCGAAAAAAGGTGCTGGCCGCAGACCTGATCGTGGTGAACCACACGTTGTTCTTTCTTTTGTTGGAAGGCGCAACCAACAGCGAAGAACGTTCTTCTGGTTACTTGTTTCCGAGCGACTTCGTGATTCTGGACGAGGCGCACACGATCGAATCTGTTGCTGCGCGGCACATCGGTCTGAGCATCTCTCAATACGGGCTTCGTCAAGCGCTCCAACGATTGTACAACCCGAAGACAAAAAAGGGTCTCTTCACTCTGGCACGCGACTCCGAAGCAGTGCGCGAGACAGCCGCAACCTTCGATAGTGTCGATCAGTTCTTTCAGTCGCTTGACTCAGTCTCCAAGTTCCGGAACGGGCGGGAATACCGGGTACGCCAACCCGACCTTGTTCCGGACACCGTCACACTGCCGCTGGCCAGGGTGCAAGCCGCCGTCGTCAACGCTCTGAAACAATGCGAGGACGAAACCTTGAAGAGCGAGCTTCAGGACATGGGACGTCGAATCAGGGATGCCCGATACGGGATCGCTGATTTCCTCCAGCAGAAACTGGAGAATCACGTCTACTGGATCGAGCGCACAGGCAAAGTCGGCCAAAATATAACGCTGCATGCTGTGCCGATTGATATCTCGCCTGCTCTAAATCGATTGCTCTTCCCGGAAGAGCAAACATGCATCATGACTAGTGCGACACTTTCGGTCGGCAGTGATGACCTCGAATATTTCCGGAACCGTGTCGGCGCCTTCGATGCCGAGGCAAGCAGGATTGGTAGCCCGTTCGACTACGAATCCCAAATGCGAATCTATGTCGTGCGGAAAATGCCCGACCCGCGAGACAAAGAGTTTGAAGACGCGCTTGAAAAATGGATTCTGCATTTTCTTGAACTGACAAAGGGGCGGGCTTTCGTGCTCTTTACCAGTTACCGGACGCTGACCAATCTCGCCGAACGCATGGAACCGGAGCTGGAAAATCGGTACACGTTTCTGGTTCAGGGCCAGGGCACCTCGCGAACCAGATTGCTCGAAAAGTTTAAGCGCGCAAAGGACGGTGTCTTATTTGGTACAGACAGCTTTTGGACCGGAGTCGATGTTCCGGGAGAAGCATTGTCGAATGTTATCATCACCCGGCTGCCGTTTGCCGTTCCCGATCATCCATTAACCGAAGCAAAATTGGAATTCATCGAATCAAACGGTGGCGACCCCTTTGTTGAATACTCTCTCCCCGAAGCGATTCTGAAACTCAGGCAAGGTGTTGGCCGCCTGATCCGAACACAAACCGATCAGGGAATCGTGGTGATCCTGGACAACAGGATCCTGAACAAATCATACGGCAAAGCGTTCATGCAGGCGCTCCCCCGCTGTCCCGTTGAGATCGTGTGAAGAACGCTTCCGGGTTCCGGGTTTCGAGTACCGGGCCCAAAAACCGGTAGGGCTGAGCTTTAGCTCAGCCTCGTGCGCCTGGCAGCTCATTAACCTACATACTCGCTCGCCTTTTATGGCCTCGGGCTGGCGCATTCCCTTCCAAGTCTTCCTCCTCACGAAACAACTGCCTCACTTTCGCAAAATGCCGAAGCTCATCCATCGAGA
>JBPYFC010000017.1:0-9786 GCA_051984705.1 Chthoniobacterales bacterium
TACAACCCGATGATCGAGAGAAAGAGTGCTGCGCAAGAGAATAGCCCCACAACAAACGTGCCAAGCCTTCGCATCATGTATTTGCCGGCAACGAGATCATCGAATGTCTTGAACTGGGTAACCACCACATCCGGATCGACAGCGGCAACGGCTGCCTTGATCTCGGGGATTAAACTGGCGGTGTCTCGTTCCGTCTGAAGAATGAGCCACTCGATGCCGATCACCCGTTGATCATATGGAAAATAGACCGAGAAAGGCGGAGACCCGACATTGTCGGGATGGTTCAGAAGCGATGATTTTACCACCCCAACAATGGTCCAAGTCTTCGCGACATCGTACGGAAGATGGTCTTCGATCTGTTTGCCCAGCGCGCTTTCGCCGGGAAAAAAATGCTTAGCAAATGCTTCGTCAACGATCGCTACATGCGGTTGACCAGATCGGTCCCGCTCATCGAAGTCTCTTCCTTCCAGAAAAGGAATTTCGAGCGTCTTGAAGTAGCCGCCTGAAATCGCTTGAGGATTCATCAGCGGTTCTTTTGCCCGGTCAGTATCGGGCAGACCCTTCACATGAAAAGGCTGAGCAGGATATCCCCAGTCCCAGTAAAACGGGAGGTGATGATTCATCGCCGCATTCGTCACACCCGGCAGGTTTCGGACCCTCCCAAAGACTTGATCGAAAAAGCGGTGGGCAACCGACGGATCAACGTATTTTGGGGCCGTAGGCGCCACCATCGCGGTTAACCGATGATGCGGATTGAATCCAAGCGGAACGCTCTGGGCCGCTCGAAAGCTGCTGATCAATAAGCCGGTTCCCGCGAGCAGAACAAACGTAAGCGCCACTTGGCAGACAACCACAATCGATTGCGTTCTTTGCTTGGCGACCCCGGGCGTTGCCGCGCGTTCGCCTTCCTCCTTCAAGGCGTCGCAGGTGTCGGTCTTGGACAGGGCCCATCCCAACGGCAGGCCGATCGTCAACGACACAAAGACTAATAGAAAGCAAATGAAACCGAGCGATTGGAGGTCGAGCTGTGTGGTTTGAACACGGTAAAGATTCTCAGGACTGACCAGTTTGATCAGCGCGATCGATAATTCGGCGACCACGATCCCAAACAGTGCGCCAAGCGCGGACAGCACGGCCGTTTCACCGAGAATTTGAATAGAGATCTGCCAGCGCGAAGCTCCCAGAGCGGTACGAATCGCCATCTCTTTCCGCCGTTGAAGTCCTCGAGCTAGAAGCAGGTTCGCGATATTTGCGGTAGAAATCAGAACCAAGCAGACCGCGGCAGCGCCCAACGTCCATATTGTCGGCAAATAGCCACGGATCGCTCGATCCAATAGGGATCGAACGGTTATCTGACGCCCGTTGTGAGTCTCTGGAAACTGGACTGTCAGATTGGCATAGATACGAGCCAGATCTGTTTGCGCTTGCGTCCTGCTGACACCCGGCTTGAGCCGGCCCGCAATCCGCCAGATCAACTCGTTGCGCGCCGACAGGTCGTAGCCAGAAATGGTTGCGGCATTGGATGGCAGGTAGACGTCGCTAGGTTTCTGGTTCAAATCATCGACTTGTGTCGGACACACGCCAATTACCTCGAACGGTTGTCCGCCAAGAGTCAGGATCTTTCCAATGATATCGGGATCTCCTTGGAAACGTGTTTGCCAAAGATGTTCGCTAATGACGCCAACCTTTGGACCGCCTTGTCGATCTTCAACATCCAAAAACGGGCGGCCAAGCAGGAACGGGCGACCTGTAACCTTGAACAGGCTAGCCGAAACCAAATTGACAGATAGACGCTCGGCAGCCCCGTGCCCAGTCATGTCGACCTGATCGGCAAACGAGACGGCCAGTTGATCAAAGGAGCGTTGCTCGCGTTGGAGATCGATGAAGTCGGGATAGCTCAGCGCGTCAAACGGATTGTTCGACCGCACAACCGATACGTCTGCTAACTGGTTGGGGTCTGGAAAAGGTAATGGGCTCAGCGCAACCGAGTTAATCAGGCTGAAAACTGCAGTGTTTGAGCCGATCCCGAATCCGATCACCAAGACAGCGGTAACGGAAAATCCCGGCGACTTTGCGAGAAGCCGTATTGTGTGCCGTGCTGCTTGGAAGAAACCGTCCATCAAGGTTGGAGGCCGGGATATTACAGAATCGAGCAGCCCCCATGCCAGAGCGGACACTTACTTCCTGTTTAGGGGGCCTACGCAAAAACCTTGGAATTTCGCAGGCTGAAATTCTCAGTTTGAGAGGAATGCTCTCAGTTTGAGACGAATGTTCGCATCTTTTGGTTCTCTCATGCGGAGGTCGTCACTACGGTCCCCCCTTTGCGTTCTTTGCGACCTTCTGTTTAATCTTCTTCGGCCTTTCTTTTTTGGAGCCGGAATAGGTTTCGCGAGATACTCCTCCTAACATCGTTGCTCTCGCTTGAATGAAGCTGTCAATCGAACGAAGCAGCCCCTACTATTCGATCCATGCCGGTTTTCAAACGCAGAACGCTCCCGGAACCTTGGGCCGTCCATCGAGCACGAGCAAAATCTGGATGGCTTGTGCCATTCTTTGCAGTGGAATGGGCTTTCTCCTGGATCGCTTATGCGCTCAGCGGGTGGGCGTTTCTTGAGGTGCTGGAATATATCGGCACACTCTCAATCCTGGTTGCCGTCGTCTCTTATTTCATGGAAAGCGACAGCCGCGTTAAACAGAGGCACTACCAGGCTTGGCAGGTGATTAACTCGGCACAATCAAAGGGAGGAAGCGGAGGCCGAGTAGAAGCTTTGGAATCGTTGCATGCAGACAAAGTGGCGCTCATCGGTGTGGACGTGAGCGGCGCATTTCTTCAGGGAATCGATCTGACCGACGCCGATCTCTCACGTGCCAACTTTCATGCCGCAGACGTCCGGAATGCCAAATTCGCAAAAACACGATTTAATTTTGCGGACCTTAGTTCGGCAAATTTCCGTAACACCACGTTTGAACGCGCCGATCTGGAGAACGCAAATCTGGAAGATAGCGATCTGATGAGCGCGAATCTCAGCCGCGCGAGCCTGGAAGGAGCTAATCTTGCAAAGGCGGATCTGCGTGAGGCAGATCTTCGCGGTGTCGATTGGCAGCGGATCGCGAATATCAAGCTAGCAAACATTCTCGGCATTAAGAATGCTCCTCCCGAGTTTGCCGATTGGGCAAAAAAGCGGGGCGCCGTCGCTATAGAATCTGATACCGAATGGGAAGCGATGATTGAGGCGTCAGAAAAAGAAGAGGCGCCAAAAGCGGCAGATTCCGGGGCGCTAAAACAGAATTGAACAGAAACAGGCCGCCACATGTGCCGAAGAGATTTGAACAGAAGAATGGACTAGCGGTCCCTCTTTGGGATCTTTGCGATCTTTTGTTCAAATCTCTTCGGGAGTTTGGGAAAGGCTGCGCCGGGCGCCGGCGGCAGGGTCAGTCTTTGCCAACGTGTCCTCCGTAGCTTTAGGGAAGGAGGAGGCTACGGCCCGACAGGTCTGCGTGAAATAACAGGACGGTGCTCGCGCTAAAATTGCTGTTCGCTACCGCACTCTTCAACGCAACTGCGCTCGAACCCTTCGATAGCATTCGATAAAGCCGTCTGCGAAGTCTTGGGGTCGAGATTCAATCCACCGATCGATCATTTCCAGTTTGAAAAACCCGCCAGTTTCGATCTCGTGATGATTCCATGAGACCGGGCCATCGTGAACGCCGCTGTAAATCGAGATGAATTCCTGGTCTGTCCGGATCGAGGCGGGGACGCGTCCCCGTTCGATTAATTCGGTGGCGATTTCTAATTCCTCTTTCAGTTCCCGATGTGCGCAGGCGTCGTAGGATTCGCCTGCGTCGACGTGTCCAGCTGCGCTTGAGTCCCAGCGGTCCGGGAAACGATCCTTGCGATGTGAGCGTTTCTGCAGAAAGAGGTCGCCCTGGCGATTCAAAATGAAAACGTGAACCGCCCGGTGCATCAGACCCTCGCGATGAATGGTTGCGCGGTCCCTTGGCTCGATCGGATGATCCTCGTCGTCCACAACAGCCAGGAGCTCGCGCTGATCGGTCCCTTTCACCCCGAGAGGCGCCAGAAAATTGGCCAATTTTATCCATTGTTGTAACGACAACTCTTCAGCCCGAGCCGTTACCGGCAACTGCAAAAACTCCAAAGCCGCCTCAACCTCCCCTTCCTTCGCTAAGAGTTTGCGCAGTTGCTTCCGCCTTTCAGAAAAGCCCAGTTTAACGAGCTGCCCTAATTTTTGGAAATCACCCAGCTCGTCGAGGGCCTGAGGGGTAAGCAAAATCACGACCGAATCAACCTGCGGCCTCGGCATGAAAACCGAAGGAGGCAAGACTCGCAGCTTCTCCACTCGCCAACGGCTTTGAATGATGATGCTGATGCTGCCATAATCTTTTGAACCGGGTCCCGCGGCGAGCCGATCGGCCATCTCTTTCTGGACGGTAAACACCATCCGATCGAAAGGAGAAGGCTCCGCGCAGAAATGAAAGATCAACTGTGATGACATGTAGTACGGCAGGTTCCCCAGAACCTTTACCGGTCGAAGCAGAAATGCGTTCCGGGCGTCGTAGCGAATCGCGTCCCCCTCAATGAGCTCAAGTCCGCTGCCAGAGAACTTCTGACGGAGAAAACCTGCGAACAACCGGTCCTTTTCCAGGAGAGTTGCCGACACCCCGCGACGAACAATTTGCCCCGTCAACGCACCGAGTCCCGGCCCGATCTCAATCACATGGTCTCCGGGCAACAGCTCAAGTCGATCAACAATCCATCGCGCTAGATTTTCATCATGTAAGAAGTTCTGTCCAAAGGACTTACGCGGAGAGGCTCCGAGCGCTTCCAATGTTGACATGATTTCAGACAATTTCACGGCACGCGTGTTGCTGGGCCCTGATTTCTTGTCATCATCTGCCTGAATCTGCTCAGTTTATTCACAAGTTGTTCACCGCTTCGGCAGCGCACGGCGGCGGAATAATTTGCGCGCTTCCGCCAATGAAAGTCCTTCGATGAAATAGGCAACAGCAGACCTTCCGATCGCGTAGGTTCCCGCAGCGGCGATGCCGCCCGAAATCGCGTTTCCCCACCCGGGCAGAAACTTGATTCCTGCTCTTGCCGCCTCGCGCAGAACCATGCCAAGTCCGATGTTGGCGCCGAGCGCACCAAAAAACTCGGTGGCGGTTCTTACACCTAACTCTCGGCCGCTGATGTGCATGATCCCCGAAACCATCGCGGCCTGAAGACCGGTCAGAATCGGGAGATCGGCTAACGGAATCGGTTGTGCGCCGATTGCCGCACAGATAGTCGTGATGGAGCGAATCAACCGGCCGGCGATTTCGGATTGCACCTGTTTGGCTTCCACCAGACGCGCCATGTCAATTTGCGCATCCTCAGGAAGCTCTCGCACGACCAGTTCGCCGAGGACATTTAAGTTGCGCCTCTCGTCTCGATCCGGATCAATCGAACCGTCAGCCCGGAAACGGACAAAAGAGGAGACTGCAAGCGCCTTAACGAAATGGCTTGCCAGTTTGGGTTGTGCACTGAGCCAGGCCTGTAATTCCAGAAGGCGGGCAGATGCATTCGTCTCAGAGCCATCAAAGATGCCGATCAGGCCCGCCTTGGACTGGTGACGTTGCTCAGCCAGCTCGACGAGACGCCCTGTCTGCTCGCACTCCAATCCAAGCTCTTTGGGCATATCATCGTTAACCACAAAAAGAAATAGATCCGGGCTTTCTGCACTGATCGCTTCCGATAATGTTTTCCAGCTAAGGCTTGTATCGTTCAGGCGTCGCGCATCGAGCACCCTGAACCCGCCCTTGCCACGAAGCTGGTAGGTGACCCAGCCAACACTCGATTGCGAATCGAACATCTGCAGATCGTTCCCCAGCAGGCCCGAAAACAAACTTGAAATATCGAAACTGGATTGACCGACGATGACGAGCCTCGCCATGCGCTGGGTCAAGAAAGTCTGTTTGATCGGTCGCAACTCGCCCTTGAGCGCGTTTTGCAGCGGCCCGGGGAGTTTGTCGATCAAGGACTCAAGCCGCTCGTAGATGGCGAGGAATGTTTTCTGATTCATGCGGTTTTGTAGGCGGCAGGCCCTGCCGCCGCTCACCGGGCTGTGGGGAAGCGCTGAGTTTCGGCGGCAGAGCCTGCCGCCCTACAGGGCTACTTCGATAACAACTTCAGCAATTGCAGTATGTGATCCGCCGGCCTCACCTTCTTTAGAATCCCGAAGATTTTCTGATCGGGGCCGATGGCAAAGGTTGTGCGCTCGGTTCCGATGTACGTTCTGCCGAACATCCGTTGTTCGCCCCAGACACCGTAGGCATTGACCATTTCGTGATCTTTGTCGCTGATCAGCGGGAAAGGCAGACCATGCTTCTCTATGAAACGGTGATGGCTTTCGACGCTGCCGATGTTTACTCCGAAAAGTTCTACCTTTGACTGGAGCTCTCCCCATGCGTCTCGCAGATCGCATGCTTGAATCGTACATCCTGGAGAACCATCTTTCGGGTAGAAAAAAAGAACAATCGGGGAGCCTTTAAAATCCGCAAGCTTTACCTCCTGGCCGCCGCCATAAATGCCACCGATTGCTGTCGCTTTGAAATCCGGCGCTGGGTCGCCGATTTTTAGTGCATTCATTATTGTACGGCCAAGCTGTCACGGCTGAACGTGCTGCGCAATCCACTTCACAACTCCTTCGCCCGCAACGGTAGCTGTTGCCAGACAACCTTGCAGAAGGTAGCCCCCGGTAGGTGCATCCCAGTCGACCATTTCGCCGGCGCAAAACGCTCCGGGAACTGCTCGCAGCATCAGGTCCGGCGTGAGCTCACCCCAGGGGACTCCGCCTCCGCACGAGATCGCTTCCTCGATGGGCCGCGGACGGTCCAGGGTCAAGCGGCAATGTTTTACGCCCCGAATCCAGTCCTCCAGGGTTTTCGGCTTCACAATTTCTTCGATGACCGCTGAAACTGCGTCGGTCAAGCGCCAGTTGCGCCGAATGCCACGCCCCGGATTTTTATCCGATGCCGTTCGCAATTTGGCGCGCAAGTCGGCCTCGGAAAGACTCGGCCGGAAATCGATCTCGATTTCCGGGGAGTGGCGCAGGTCGCGAGTTAACTGATAGAGGCCTCCACCCTCCAAGCCATATTTTGTGATCATCAGTTCCCCTTTCACAACTCGGCCGTTGCAGGAGACAGCCAGGTTCTTTAACGGCTTACCTTCGGCAACATCCAGGAATTTCTTCGACCATGTGCATTCCCAGCCGACGTTGGATGGGATAAACGGACTCACACGTACTCCGAGGCGATTGAATTCTTCCACCCACCGCGCATCGGACCCGGTCTGGGGCCAACAGGCACTGCCCAAGGCAAAGACCACAGCATCGGCGGAGACCAGCTCATAATTTGAGCCGCATTGAAACACAATTTCAAAAGGCCGTTGACCGAGCATCTGATGAAATCGGCGGCCGACTCGCATATCGCATTCGAGCTCGTTCAGGCGCACAACCCATTTTTCCAAGACCGCAGGAATCCGGATATTTTTGGGAAAAACTCTCCCACTGGTTCCGACAAACGTCTCGATTCCAAGCTGATGAAACCATTTGCGGGAATCATCGGGCGAAAACCGCTTTAATAGACGCCTCCACTGTTCCGGCGCGTCGTATCGCCTGACGAAATCTTCGATCGGCTCCGAATGGGTAATATTCAATCCGCCCCTGCCGGCTACGAGAAATTTCCGGCCAGGCGATGGCTTCTGGTCGAAAATGACCACCCGCAGACCGCGGCTGGCAATCACCTCGGCAGCCCGCATTCCGGCCGGGCCTGACCCTACAACTGCTACGATGGATCGGTTCAACGGCTAAGGTCTAACATGCGCAAAATGGGAAGTTCGGCGCGCTTCCGTACATCTTCTGACAACTTAATCTCTGGCGACAAATTGACTAGCGCGTCCCGCAATTTCTCAAGCGTGTTCTTCTTCATGAAGCGGCAATCCGCACAAGAGCACTTTTCGGTTGGTCCCGGCACAAACATTTTTCCAGGGACCTCTTTTCTGAGCCGATGTAACATCCCTGATTCAGTCACTATAATAAACGCATCCGCACTCGAATCCCGGCAATAGCTGACCATCTTTTCGGTCGAACAAACTTCGTCAGCCAGCATTCGAACGGCAAATGTGCATTCGGGATGAGCTACTACCGGAGCCGAGGGGTATTGCTGACGAATCGCGTTGATGCTGTTCTGAGTAAACTCGACGTGAACATAGCAAGCGCCGCGCCACAGGTCCATCTTGCGACCCGTTTTCTCAATGACCCAAGCCCCAAGGTTCTGGTCCGGCACAAACAGCAGATTGCGATCAGCTGGTGCGTTTTCGACCACTTTGATCGCGTTGCCGCTGGTGCAGATAATGTCCGATAGCGCCTTCACTTCGGCGCTGGTGTTGATGTAAGCGATAACGTAGTAATTTTTGTCGGCGTTTTGTTCCAGGAATCGGCGCAGACTTGGAGCCGGGCACGATTCTGATAGCGAACAACCCGCCTCCAGATCGGGCAGCAACACCCTTTTGGTCGGATTTACAATCTTTGCGGTTTCGGCCATGAAATGGACTCCGCAAAAGACAATTACATCCGCATCCGTCTCCTTGGCCCGGTAACTCAGGCCTAAAGAATCTCCGACGAAATCTGCGAGGTCTTGTATTTCCGGTACCTGGTAGTTGTGTGCCAGGATCACGGCATTGCGATCCTTCTTTAGCTGCAGGACCTCAGCCGCCAAGTCATATCCTTCTTTAAGAGCAACCATTGTGGAGACTATGAAGCCGGAAGAAAATCCCGTCAACGCCGACGGCGTTTGGCGTTTGGCGGCCTAGTGCTCTGGCTCTTTTCGCCGCGACGAAGGCGAAAAACAGGACCTATAGGACCAATGGAACGGATAGGAGAACATAGGACTGACGCCGTGGCACCTCCACGAACGGCGCTACTCCAAAAGCAAAACGTCGACCAGGGAGCCCGAGACAATCGACCGCCCGGACTCGACCCTGCAGAGCGCATTAGCCTGCGAAAGTGCGAACAACGCATGAGATTGCTGTAGCCCAATCGGATGAAATGCCGCATGCTTTAGCACTCCACGGAAATAATGCGGCCGGTCGCCCTCATTTGCCAGATCGGAGGCGAGCCGGGCCGGAATTCTCAGCGGTTCAAGATCAGCACGGCCGCCCATTTTCCAGAGGGCGGGACGAACAAAAAGCAGAAACGTCACAAAGGCGGAAACCGGATTCCCCGGGAGACCAAACACCAGTGTGCGCCCGAGGCGCCCGAACAAAAACGGTTTTCCTGGTTTAATTGCAACTCGCCAGAGATCCAGCTCGGCACCAAGTTTTTTTAGCATTGGTCTCACCAGATCTTTTTCACCAACCGACATGCCGCCCGCGATTAGCATCACATCCCGGCTTCGCGCTTGCTCAAAGGTCTTCAGATGCGCTTCTTCGGTGTCAGGAACAATATCGAATAGGTCGGCAACGGCGTTTGCACGCTCGGTTAGCGACGCCAACAAGATCCGGTTTGTCTCATAGATCTCGCTCGGCCGTAAGTGCTCCCCCTGCGGGCGTAACTCGCTCCCCGTAGCGATGACCGCCACCGTCGGCTGCCGATAAACCGACAGCTCGGCGATTCCTTGAGATCCAATCACAGCTATTCGCGCAGGAGTTAAGACCTCGCCTCTGCTGGCCAGTCGTTGCCCCTCACATAGGTCTCCGCCACGGATGCGAATGTTTTCGCCGCGTTCTAC
>JBPYFC010000018.1:0-4986 GCA_051984705.1 Chthoniobacterales bacterium
GCCTTTTGACCACCTATTTCTACATGGTACCGGCTTTCGCCTGGATCGCTCGTGAAACGCCGCCAACGTCGTCATCGCCGACAACACGAGGAGATGGGACGGTGACGCGCCGTGGGTGATTAACGGAATCTAGAAGCTCGAAGCTAGAATCTCGAAGGGGAGGGCTGCCTTGGGAATTCGAAATTCGAGCCACGAGATTCGAAATTCCTTTCTCATTCGCAATGACGTCATCCACGTCGCCTATTGAATGCCGCCATCGTTCGCTCAGTCTCCCTGCGAACTGCTTTCTCTTTCAAATCGTGGCGCTTGTCGATGGTTGATTTACCTTTGCCGAGCCCCAGCTCGACTTTGACCCGCCCGTTTTTCCAATACATCCGGAGTGCGACGAGAGTCTGGCCCTGAACCGCGCTGGCCGAGAACAGCTTGGCGATTTCGCCTTTGTGTAGAAGAAGCTTTCGCCTCCGTTTCGGTTCGTGCTGAGTATGGCTGGCGCGTTGGTAGGGCTGAATGTCGGCGTCGTAAAGAAATGCTTCGTTGCTTTCTATTCTGGCGAACGCGTTATTCAAGTTGGCCAGACCTGCACGGATCGATTTAACTTCCGTACCCTGCAGTTCGATGCCGGCCTCGATTCTGTCGAGAATCTGGTAGTTGTGAAAGGCTCGACGGTTCGTGACGATGTCTGCAGACATGGCAACTTCCCGGCGCGGAGTTTCACAAACGCAGAGCGTTTGCGTGTTTCGGTCCTAAGCGTCAGCCGGTGCTTCCGACAAGAACTCGAAAGTCAGTTTTCCGTCGATTATCTCCTTGAGTGCGACATCGGCATGCGACATACGAGGTCCAACCTCAACCAGGGGACGGTGTCCCATCGTAAGCTGTCGAACTCGCCGCGAAACAAGGTTCACGAGTAAGGCCGTATTTGGGATGACTTTCGATGCTTCTTGAAGAAGTTGGCTGGACATAGTGAAGGCTGGCGCCTGACCGCGCAGGGAGGAGGAACTTTGAGAGGGGAAAGCGATTTGTCAAGGGGTTTCGTATCGGAGCTAATGCGAGACTTCTGGCACGTCACGGGGACTCATTGGCTTTGTAAAGTCACGATAAATCGTGACCCTACCAGCGATAGGCAACGTCGCACCATCGGTAGGGTCACGATTTATCGTGACTGCGCATTTGATTTCGAATGACCGATCGACTTTCTGAATCTAAACCGCCGGCTGCTGCTGCGTTAGGCAATGGAACGCGCCGAGTCCCCAGACTAAGTCGCGACAATTAATCGGTACGATCCGGCGCGTCGGGAAACATCGCTGCAGGGCGTCGGCGGCTTGTTCGTCTTTTGGAGAATCGAAAACCGGCAGCAGGACGACGTTGTTCGCGATATAGAAATTCGCGTAGCTTGCCGGCAGCCGGTGCCCTTCTTTTTCGACACGGGGCGGCATCGGAAGCTTCACAACCTTTATCGGTGTACCATCCTCGACTCGCATGTTCTGGAGCCGCTCCAGATTGGCGGCTAGCGGCTCGTGATTCGGATCGCTCGGATCTTCCTCTACTGCTGTCACGACAGTTGTCCGATCGACGAAACGTGTAATGTCGTCGACGTGCCCGTCCGTGTCGTCGCCTTCGATTCCATCGCCTAGCCAAAAGATATGTCTGACACCAAGAAAGTCGCGCAAAGCTTGCTCAATCTGTTCTTTTGATCGGCTCGGATTGCGGTTTGGATTGAGCAGGCAGGAAGTGGTCGTCAGCAAAGTTCCGGAGCCATTCAGGTCAATTGATCCTCCTTCCATCACCAGCCGGGGATAGAAGACCGGAAGATCCAAATAGCTCGCGATTTTGGTCGGTACCACTTCATCCAGATCGAACGGTGGATATTTCTCGCCCCAGGCATTGTAATCCCAATCGACCACGGCGAGGCGCGGGGTTTCACGCCGCGTAATGAAGACTGGCCCATGATCGCGGCACCAAGGCTCATTGGTCGGAATCGGAAAAAACTGGACGTGATCTGTGCCGTGGAGGATCCGGCGAATCTCTTTTTCTTGTGATTCACTTTCCACGTTGATTCTGACCAGTTCCGATTCACACAAGGCGTCGACCATTGCGCCGAGAGCTGGTAGAACATCGTTATACGCGCCCGGAAAGCTAATTCCCTCAGGCCTTGGCCACGAAAGCCAGGTTGCTTCGTGTGGCTCCCATTCAGCTGGCATGCGGTAACCTTGCGCTGCGGGCGAGCCTGGAGTGAAACTGTCGGTAATTTGGTCGCTAGGGGCTGATCGCATGGACGCGCGACTGATTGGAGCGTTGCGAGTATCCTAATCCAAGTATCTTTTCAGTAGATCTCCGTAGGCATCGATCCGGCGATCGCGCAGGAAAGGCCAGTGCGTTCGCTGCTGGTCTAACTGTTCCAAATCAATATCCACGATCAGGACCTCTTCCTGATCGTTGCTGGCCTTGCCAATGATCTGCCCTGATGGGTCCGCAACGAAACTCTGGCCCCAGAACTCGAGACCGTCTCCGCCATCTGGCGCCTCATGTCCGACTCGGTTGGGGACTGCAACGAAGCAACCGTTAGCAATCGCGTGCCCTCTTTGAATTGTTTCCCACGAAGAATGCTGACGCACACCGTACTGCGCTTTCTCCGATGGGTGCCACCCGATGGCAGTTGGATAGAATAGAATCTCAGCTCCGCTGAGCGCGGTTAATCGCGCCGTCTCGGGAAACCATTGATCCCAACAGACGCAGACTCCGATTGTGCCGTAACGAGTCTTCCAAGATTTGAACCCGAGGTCGCCCGGCGTGAAATAGAATTTTTCGTAAAACAACGGGTCGTCCGGAATATGCATCTTTCGGTACCTCCCTAGAAAAGCGCCGTCAGCGTCAATGACTGCCGCGGTGTTGTGGTAGAGCCCGGCGGCTCTTTTTTCAAATAGCGAGGCGACAATTACAACCCCCAGCTCTTTCGCGACCTCGCTCAGACGCTTGCTGGTAGGACCCGGGATTTCTTCGGCGAAAGCGAAGTATTTGTGATCCTCTTTCTGGCAGAAATACTGGATCGTGAACAACTCCTGCAGGCTGACGATCTTCGCTCCTTGCGAGGCCGCTTTCCGGATGAAAGAAATGGCTTTATCAACATTTTCGGCGGGATTCATCGAACACCGCATTTGGACAAGTGCGATTCTCGGCATGGCCCCTTAGGATACAGCGATCAGGACCAAGATCCAGGCAAGTTGGGTCGATAAACTCTCGATAATGTTTTTCCCCGCCATTGCTGAAGCGCTGGCGAACCGTCGTTGCTAAACCTCGCTAAAGCTATGGCCAGACACGCTCGTTCCTGTATCGTTACGGATGCTTTCTGACATCCGAATTACAATTCATACGGACAAAGGCGACATAGAGGCGACGCTCTATCCTGAAAAGGCGCCGGTTACTGTTGCGAACTTTCTGAATCTAACGGCTCGCAACTATTACGACGGATTGACTTTTCATCGGGTGGTTCCTCGGTTCGTTATCCAGGGCGGAGATCCGGTTGGGACCGGCTCAGGCGGGCCTGGTTACCGGTTTGAGAACGAGATCCACTCGTCACTGTCGCATCGCAGTGTTGGAGTGGTTGCTATGGCAAATGCCGGCCCAAATACGAATGGCAGCCAATTCTACATCACGATCGCGGATCTTGCCCCCGAACACGTCAAGATGCTTGATGGAAGCTATTCGATCTTCGGGCAAGTCACCAGTGGGATGGACGTAGCCACTAAGATTTCTCAAGGCGACAAAATTCGTTCAATCGAGATTCTGGATTCGACTGAGCCATTGTTTGCTGCTCAGGCAAAACGTCTCAAGGATTGGAACAAGGTCCTTGACCAGAAATTCGGAAGCCGTCTGGCGCCGGCTCCCGGGCCGTAGCCGTCAGCTCTCTTTGCTTGGCTCAAGTGGCTTCTACGTCCGATTACGATTACCTGCTCCCAGAAGAGCTGATCGCACGATATCCGGCTTCCAGGCGCGATGACTCGAAACTCATGCTGTTAGACCGGCGCAATCAGCAGGTCACCCATCTTCGATTCACCGAATTTGCCGGCTTAGTCGGTTCCGACGAGTTGCTTGTGTTGAACGATACGAAAGTCGTTCCGGCTCGGATCCGTTTTGAGGGTCGAGAGATTCTTTTGATCGAGCAGCTCGATAAAACCGCCTGGCGCTGCATGGTTCGGCCGGGGAAATGGTTTTCTGTCGGGCGCAAATTTCAGGTCCGCGAACTCCACGGCGAAGTTATCGGCGTGGTTGAGGAGGGCGACCGGATCATTCGTTTCGAAGAACCGATCAATTTTGAACGCATTGGAGAGCTTCCACTTCCGCCATATATCCAGCGCGACATTGAGGAGTCGGACAAAGATCGATATCAAACCGTTTATGCTTCGCGTCCAGGCGCGATCGCTGCTCCTACAGCCGGCCTTCATTTCACGCGAGAGATTCTGGAGAAATTGCCCCACGTGTTTGTGACACTGCATGTGGGAGTGGGAACGTTTAAACCGGTCAAGACTGAAAACATTTCGAAGCATCGGATGCACGAGGAAGTATTTGAGGTGGGCGCGAAAGCGGCTGCCCGGATCAATAGCGCACGCCGTGTGTTGGCTGTGGGAACAACGACCGCGCGCACGCTGGAAAGTCTGATGCTGCACCATGGCAAAATTCAGCCAGGCTGTGATCGCACTAATATTTTCATTTATCCACCTTTTGAGTTTCGCAGAGTAGACTCCTTATTGACGAATTTTCATTTACCTCGATCAACGCTGCTAATGCTTGTAGCTGCTTTCGCCGGGCGCGAATTTCTGCTGGAAGCATATCGCGAAGCAATCAAGGAGCGATATCGATTCTTCAGCTACGGAGATTGTATGTTGATCAGGTAGAATGAGGTGCGGTTCCCGCTTTCTCATCTCATCCTCATCCTCTTCCTCGTCCTCGAAAAAGGCACGCCGGGTTCCCACGGCGCGGCTTGATCTATCA
>JBPYFC010000019.1:0-7293 GCA_051984705.1 Chthoniobacterales bacterium
AGCGTTGCAGGCGTGGCAAATCGCGACCTAGCCGATGATGGACGGGAGCGGCGTTTTGAGGCTCGCCGCCTTTGTCGGCGGCGACATTAACCGCTTGCGCCAGCCAGAGAAGAATCGATATGACCCCGACCAGAATAGCGGTCCGGTCGGTTTCCCTAAGCCGCGAGGTCGTTCGTTTGAATATCGCAGGCAGACGCATCTGGCCACAACATCCACCGCCCCGCACAATCCGGCTATACTACTTACGGGGGAGGAAAATTTACTGCGGCTGCCTGGCTCCCGAGGGCGTTTGCTACCCCCCCTTTAGAAATACTGATCTCCGTGGATCCGGCCGTTGCCAACGATTCGGCCTTTCGCATCAACCAGGTAAAACTTGCCCCACTCCTCGTCCTCATCCTTCAGATCGATCGCCCAATACCCGTGCTCAGGCCGCCAGGAGGCTCGCGTAACTTTGGAAAGCGGATACGGAAATTGCGGACAGGCTCTCTGGGCAATAGCCACCGCAGTCTCCCGCGGAATTCGGCCGGGGACATACGCATCATTCGTCGATTCGCAGCCGACCAACACGAGTATGCTAAACAAAAGTGCCAGATAACGCATATAAGTCGCATGGTAGGTTCTGGTGTCTTTTTTTCCAACTTGAATTCGTTCCGCCACGCGAACAGGCTGCGTTTCGTTATGTCATTCCAGCAGAGCCTGAACGATTCGGTTGCAACTATCAGTGCCTTGTCTGAAATGGAGGAGACTATAAAGGCTGCCGCCAATCTTCTCCGGGAAACCTTGCTCTCCGGACAAAAGGTGCTCATCTGCGGCAACGGCGGGAGCGCATCAGACGGTGCGCATTTTGCGACCGAGTTGGCGTGCCGTCTAGTTGCCGACCGGAGGCCGTATCCTGCAATCTGCCTGGCTTCTGAGGGTGGGCTTTTGACTGCCACCGCAAACGATTATGGGTTCGAACAGGTATTTGCCCGGCAAGTCACAGCCTTCGGAAAAAAAGGCGACCTGTTGATTGCGATTACCACAAGCGGCCAATCGAAGAACGTCCAACGCGCTCTCGAAACTGCTAAGCAAGCGGGACTTAATTCTATCGCACTCCTTGGACGTGACGGCGGCTCTTGTCGCGGGTTAGCAACAATTGAATTGCTAGTGCAGCACTCCGTTACCACGAGAATTCAGGAAGCGCACAAGGTGCTAATTCACTTGTTGTGTGAATTGATCGAACCCGATTTATGAGCGGCGTTCTGATCGGTCTGTTCCTGGGAGCGCTCATCGGTTCTTTTCTGAATGTCTGTATCTATCGGATCCCAAGAAATATTTCTGTCGTCAACCCGGCACGCTCTTTCTGTCCAAATTGCCTGCGCCGAATTCCCTGGTACGAAAACATTCCGGTGTTCGGCTGGTTCCTGTTGCGTGGCCGTTGCTCACAGTGCGGGCAACCAATCAGTATTCGGTATCCACTGGTCGAACTGCTGACGGCTCTCTTCTACGCAGCAAGCGCAGCGATCGTTCCTTTCCCCACGCTTCTGTCGCTTTGGATTTTTTTTTCGCTTTTGATCATTGCGACGTTTGTGGATTTAGAGTTTCTCGTGATTCCCGATGTCGTGAGCAAGAGCGGCATCGTTGCCGGAATCGTGCTTAGCTTTATCACGCCCGGGTTGCATCAGACCGTTTCCCGGCTGAGCGCGGTAATTCAATCCATCGTTGGCTGCCTCACTGGTGCAGCACTTCTTTTGCTAATTGGCTTCTTAGGCAGACTGGCATTTGGCAGACACAGGATTCGATTGAATGCGTCGGCTCCGTTTCATTTCGAGATCCTGTCCGACGATGACGCACAAATCGTCGTCAACGAAGAGTCGTTTCGATGGCGAGAATACCTTGCTCGCAAACGAGATAGAATTGTGGTTCGCGTGGAAGACGCAATGCTCAACGGCAAACTCTACAAGAATTGTGTTTTCACATTCTTCTATGACCGGCTAATTACACCTCGTTTGACGCTGCCGTTGGAACAAATAACCAGTCTGACCGGGCGCGTCGAATCGATCATTCTGCCCCGCGAAGCAATGGGGCTTGGCGACGTGAAGCTGATAGCCGCAATTGGCGCATTTACCGGCTGGCAGGGAGTGCTGTTCACGATCGCCTCCGCCTCAGTTTTCGGGTCGGTATACGGGCTCGCCGTCGCGGCGGCTCGACATCGAGAATGGTCTTCAAAAGTTCCTTTCGGTCCATTCCTCGCGCTAGGATCAATTGTATGGGTGTTGGGCGGACGCGAAGTCGTGCTTCGCTTTTTCAGCGGGCTGTAGGGCAGCAGAGCCTTTCGTGCCGTAGTCCGGCCTTGGCCGGACGAAGGCGGACGCTGCCGCCGAAACCCAGAGTCGTCCATACCTGATGGCGAGCGATTTCCACTGTGGTTGGCGCGCCGACGGAATCTCAGGCACCGTGAGGCGAACGCCTGTTCTTTATTCCCATAAATTGCGCAACGAGCTTGTCGAGGATCCGCATCGGCAGCAGTTGGGGAATAATCCAGTTGGTCAGGCGATTCGGAACAATCGCATAACGTATTTTTGGATGTTCAGAGGTTAGGGCTTGCCAGACGACGTTACCGATTACACTGGGCGGAAATCCGTTGGCGCCTTCTTTGGCTGCGTAACTTTCAAACTTCGCCAGAGCCTCTGCAAATGGGGTTTCCCGGAACCGCTCGGTGACTCCGGTTTCAGATTTTTGCCAAATCGGCGTCACCACCGCCCCGGGTCCGATGATGATGACGTCGATTCCGAACAGCATCAATTCGCGGCGGAGACTTTCGGAGAAGCCTTCCAGACCAAATTTGGAGGCCGAGTAGGCACCGGTGAAAGGACCGGCAATTTTGCCACCAGCTGAGCTGATGTTCACAATTCGCCCGGGGCGGCCTTTTCTGGACTGATCGGCGCCAAGCAGCGGCAGAAACGCCTTCGTCACAATCAAGGGTCCGGTCAGATTTACTTCTAACTGGTACCGGAACTGGTCGGTTGGAAGATAAGCTAGGGGACCTGCAATCTCGATGCCGGCATTGTTGACTAAACCGTCGAGCGTAGCCATGTCTAGGTGCGCTTTAACCTTCTCTGCTCCTGCCTGTACTGCAGGTTCGTCCGTTACATCAAACAGGAGCGGAACAAACTTCTCCCCAAATTCATGCTGCAGGCGATCGGCATCGGCCGGCTTCCGAACGCTCCCGTAAACGCGAAATCCGCGGTCGATTAACACCTTGACACAGGCGTATCCGATGCCGGTGGAAACGCCTGTAATAACAACTTGTTTCATAGGACAGCGACCCCTTTAGCCTACTCCTTCTTCACTTCCAAGGCTGTACCTAGACCATCGCTGACGAGGAAGAGCATTTCCCGCTAAAAGTTGCTGGCAAAGCCGAAGGCTTATCGGTTGAACCTTCGGCTGCGGTACCCTAGATCCTGGGCTGTGTCAGATCTCGCTTGGTGGATCGCGTTTCGGAGGAGGCACCCTGCGTCGAAGCACCCGCAACATGCTTCCACGGTAGATTAGGATCCAGGAACCCTAGAGCGTGGGGAGGTTCGATCACCCGAACCCCCTCTCGACGCTGGGCCTCGGCAATCTCATCGTGCAGCTGTTCCATCTTCGTCCAATGCAGTTTCGGCCGAAAATGGTGCTCGGCGTGGTATCCGTTGTTAAACCAGAGAAAATTATACAGCTTGTTATAAGAGCTTACACCCCAGGCGATGGGCTTGTCTGGATTGCCCCCAAAATGAAGGAAATAACCGTTCAGATAGGTACAACAGTGTCCCAGATAGTAGAAGGGCAGGAAGAAAAGCCAAAATTTCCAGTTCAGTAAAAAGCCGATGGCAATCGTGGCTCCCAGAATGGCTATCTCGATAATGCCCCACCGTGCATCGACTCGGTTCTTCCTCTTGATTTCTTTGTAGATGACCTTCGGATCCTCCCGTAGATAGCTCAGGAAAATGTAGCTCCAGGGGTTTTCCGGCTCACCATTATGTCCGTGGCGATAAATAGAAATCCAGTCGTGGCAATGACCGTTCTCGTCAGGCCTGTCGCTATTTCCCATATGGTGCCTGTGATGCACCTGTTTGTAGAATGTCTGAGAAATCCCCAGAGTGACTGACTCCATGATGCTGAACAGCCGGTTGAGAGTTCTGGAACGAAAGAAAGGGTTGTGAATGAAGTTATGGGAAACGCCATTGATGTTCCAATTTACGCTCACCGAGTAGATCAGTCCCATGGCGATCAGCACCCACCAAGGCGCATAGGGAAACACCAAGAAAAACGTCACAACATACGCGAAGTGAAGCACTCCACAGAGCACCGCAACCGCGTCCCATTTTGAATACGTGAGGATTTTCATGTGGAACCTCCTGTCAGACCTGACCGATATACTCAGGTACTGGTCCGCCGACTGTCAAGAATGCAGTGTCGCCTTGTGGTTCGCAGTGTCGAGCGGTTTCAGTCGCTGGGTGCAGCGTATGACAAGTGTGTAATTCTTCTCAAGAAAGCCTCGCGCGCAACGGACTTTCGCGGAGGTTAGTTGTTTGGCAAGATGTGTTTCTGATTCAATGAGTACCGAAACGATTTCCAGTCCAGCGTTTCCGTTTTCGGCCGGAACGGTAGGGCGCCGACTTACCGGCGCCCGTAGCGCTTCCGCCTTTGGCGGATGCGGGCGGGTCGGCGCCTCGTGCGCGAGCCGCCTCTTACCGCTTAGGAGACTTACCGACCCGCCAACAACGCTTCCGCGTGCGCCAGTGCTGATTCGCTCTTCCCGCCAAGCATCCGCGCAATTTCATCGATTCGATCTTGCCCAGACACCTCGCTCAGAGTCGTTCGCGTCCGGCTCTGAGAAACGGCTTTCGTGACAAAAAAATGCCGGCTGGCCGCAGCGGCGACCTGAGGCATATGCGTGATCACTAAGACCTGCCGATTCTCGCCCAACGACCGCATTTTTGCTCCAACCGAGTGGGCAATCTCCCCGCCAACATTGGCGTCAATTTCGTCGAAAACCAGGAGACCAATCAGGTCCTGATGAGCCAACGCAGTCTTAATAGCAAGCATTACTCTGGATATTTCACCGCTGGAAGCGATCGCGCGTAGAGCTCTCGGAGGTTCGCCCGGATTCGGGGCGAAGAGAAACTCGACCGTTTCCAAACCACGGCTGGTTGGCTCATTGGTGTGTCGAGTAGCAATGTCAAAATGCGCCTGATTGAATCCCAGATCTTTCAGATGCTTTCGAACGCTGGACCCGAGTTGCGAACTCGCTTTTAGTCTCGACTGGGTCAGCTTCTCGCCCTTTTGCTTTAGCGCCGCTTCAGACTCCGCGATCTGCTTTTCCAATTCTTGTGCCAGCTCCTCACGTCGATCAACAGTTTCCAAACGCGTCGCCAAATCGGCGACCAACGCGATCAATCCACTCTCGTCTGCATGATATTTCCGTTGGAGCGATTGAACCAGGTTCAGCCGTTCTTCCATCTGCTGCAGTGCAGCGGGATCAATATCAACACGGCTCTGATAGGCGGCCAGGGATCTGGCTAACTCTTCCAGCTCGACCATTGCGGTTTCGTGACTGTGCAAGAGATCGGAGGCTGATTCATCCAGCCGGTGCAACTCCTTTAAGTGTCTCGCAACGTCAGCCAGTTGTGTTAGCACCGAGTTCTCCGCTTCCGACAGCTGTTGGAGAACCGCCTCGGTTGTCTCAATCAACCTCTTGGAGTTCGAGGCAACCTTGTAACGAGCCCCGAGTTCCTGAAGTTCACCCGGTTTCAGGTTGGCTGCTTCCAGTTCGTTGAGCTGATGTCGCCAGAGATCGAGATTTTCGCTCGATGTTTCTTGCAGAAGTTCTTGGTGCCTTAGTCGCACCCGCTTCAGCTCGTCGAAATTCTTCTGATATTGTCCGAGCAAGGCCGCGTTCTCACCAAACGCGTCCACTAATGTGAGCTGTTGGTCGGTAGAAAGAAGCGATTGATGATCATGCGGGCCATGCAAATCCACCAAGCCGTCACCGATCTGCTTTAGAACGGCTAACGTCGTTTGTGATCCGTTGACGAACTGGCGGTTTGTTCCCGTTGTCGAAAAAATTCGTTTTAGCAAAAGCTGGCCATCTTCGCACGGTTCTATCCCTTGTTCTTCGAGTTGTTGATTTATTTCAGTGACATCCGTTAGCTCGAACATCGCTTCGACTGAGCATTGCTCTGCGCCTGCGCGAATCAGCGATTTTTCTGCGCGTTCACCGAGCACAAGTTGCAGAGCACCAAGAATAACGGACTTGCCAGTCCCGGTTTCGCCCGTTACCACGTTAAACCCCGAGAACAGCTCCCAATCCAGGGTTTCCACTAGAGCAAGATTTCGAATTCGAAGCGATCGAAGCATCGCGGGCACAGAGCGATTATGGAGCCACTCTACGAGCGGCACCAAAGAATTTCTGTTAATGCTCTCAAATGCACAGGGTTCCTCTTAAGCAGAAAACATTCTCCAATGCCTCACCCTGAAATTTTTGTGAAAGCCGCTCGAAGAGCGGCATTTTTCGCATAGCGTGAAGCTCGCTTCACGCTATGCTTACGATCACTTTCCTCGGCACCGGCACATCGATGGGAGTCCCTTCGATTCGCTGCGATTGTCCGGTCTGCAGGTCAAAGGATCCGCGAGATAATCGGATGCGTTCCTCCGTATACGTTCAAACCGACGATCTCTGCTGGATCGTCGATACCGGCGCCGAATTTCGAATCCAGGCCTTGCGGGAAAGTATCTCCAGAGTCGACGCGGTCCTGTACACCCACTCGCATGCTGATCACATCATGGGTTTTGACGATCTCCGGCGGTTTTCTTCGGTGCATAAACCGATCCCGGTTTATGCCGCTCGCCAAACCATGGAGACTTTACGCCGCGTTTTTTACTACGCGTTCAGCGGCGAGGCGAGGTTCCCGGGCTACGTGAATCCTGAACCGCATTTAATCGACGGACCATTCCGTTTCGGCAATACCGAGATCTTTCCTATTCAGGTAGAACATGGGACTGCGCACGTTTTAGGATTCCTTTTTCGTCAACAGGGGCGACCTCTCGCGGCTTATTTGAGCGATTGTAAGTCGGTCTCGGAGGACGGACTGAAACTCTTGCACGGTGTCGATACTCTGATCATTGGCACACCGTGCCGTCGAGCGCACCCGACTCATATGAGTCTTGCCGAAGGCCTTGAATTAATCGCAGACCTTCAACCGAAGCGCGCCTTTATTACGCACCTGAGTCACGATTTCGCTCACGTCGAAACCCAGAAAGAGCTGCCAG
>JBPYFC010000020.1:0-3339 GCA_051984705.1 Chthoniobacterales bacterium
TATGCTCTCAACGCGTTGTTGATCCTGCTCGTCTTCTTCCTGGTCCTTCGATGGCGACGGCGGATTCTTGAAGCCAAGAGCAATTCCAGCGATGCGGTAGCGGCAAATGACAAATCGATTTATGCAGCTGCTTTTGTGTTCGGCCTGGCAATGGGTGTTCATCATGTCACTGTCGCGTTAACTCTTCCGGCGATTGCTGTCGTCGTTTTCAGAACAGAGGGCCTGAAGTTCTTCACCAGCCGCCGCCTTTTATATTCCGCGCTTATTTCGATCGGTGCCCTGATTCTTGTTTACAGTTATCTGCCATGGGCGGCGTCACGGTCGCCGCTGATGAACTGGGGGAATACTCGATCGCTCCAGGAAATCTGGTGGCATATCACCGGGCGGCAGTATCGCGTGTTCTTTTCTTTTTCATCGTCGACCATGGGACCGCAGTTTGTTGAGTTTTGTCGGATGGCCTTGCGTGAGTTTGGCTTTTCGTGGTTACCCTTGGCGCTTTTTTTGGCCGTAGCGGGCCTAACAAACGCCTACAGGCGTGATCGTACGGCGTTTTGGTTTCTGCTGCTGATCGTGCTCGCCGACCTTGCCTACTCGCTGAGTTACGAAATCGCTGAGGACAAAGACGCGTACTATTTACCGGCATTCATTGCGATCGCGATGTCGGCGGGGCTGGGTCTGCAGTGGCTGATTCAACGTGCTGCTTCGAAATCTTCGCGGATTTGGAGTCCGCATCTTGCGGCTGTGACGGCGATTATTCTCACATCGGCTACAGCGTTCTCGGCGAATTGGCCGTTCAACAATCGCAGACATGACTTCATTGCAAATGATTACGTTGAGAACCTGTTCAGTACCATCGCGCCCGATGGATTGCTCCTGACGCAAGACTGGCAGGTCGCCTCACCGATGCTCTACGCGCAAGAAGTGGAACAACGCAGGCATGACGTGAAGGTGGTCGATATCAATCTGCTTCGCCGCTCCTGGTATTTCGATTATCTGAACCAGACGCATCCTGATTTGATGGAGCGATCGAGAGAAAAGATCGAACCCTATCTGGCGCTGCTGAAACAATGGGAACAAGATCCGGGCTCTTTCAACCGGAATCAGGAGCTTAGTCGAAGCATCAGCATGGCATTCCTTGATCTGATCCAGGCGATGGTCAGGAACGAAATCAAAGTCGCTCCCGTCTACATCACCAATGATCTTCTGATCGCGAACTCAACGAACGGGTACTTGACCCAATGGATTCCGCAAAGCTACCAGCTTGTCCCGGAAGGATTGGTCTTCAATCTCACGACTGACCGAACGTTCCATGAACTCCCTGAGTCACATTTGCAGGTGCGAGGATTGGTCGATGGAACGGTGCATTTTGAGAAGAACGACGTCATAAACACTAAAATTCTAACCGCGTATTCGAGAATGTTTACGAACCGTGGGAGGTACCTTGCCTTGGGGAATCAACACGAACGCGCCGTCGTTGCTTTCAGAAACGCATTGGCGCTCGATCCGAATATCGTTGAGGCCCGGAAAGGACTTGCGGAAAGCGAGACGAAACTTGGGAAGCCGTAGCGTAGCTTCACGTTCATATCCTCTCTTGCAGAGGTCGAAGCTTGCCTCTAAAGCGAGGGATGAAAATCACGAGTTGGGTCGTTCTGACTTTCTTCCTTTTTGGTGCGTCTTCGTATGCGGCTGATGAATCCATCGTGCTCAAAGCTGCACGAATGTTCGATGGCAAGACGAACTCTCTAGTCCAGAACGGCGTGGTGATCGTGAAAGACGACAAGATCGTAGACGCAGGAAGCAATCGTCAGATTCCAGCGGGCGCGCGTGTGATAGATCTTGGTGATGCGACGCTATGTCCGGGTTTCATTGATGCGCACACCCATCTCACCGAGGATTTCTCCGGCAATTACAATGAACGGCGGCTTCAAGAACTCGACCTGAACGTTTCCGAGCAGGCGATTCGAGCGACCGAATATGCCCGCGTAACAGTTGAAGCCGGATTTACAACGGTGCGCGATCTCGGCAGCCGTTTCGTGGGGAGCCATGAATTTGTCGACGTGGCCCTCCGAAATTCCATCAACAAACGCGTGATCATCGGCCCACGAATGCTGGTCGCGACCAAGGGGATCGGCGCCCCCGGCGGGCACTTCGATCCGACGAACGGATTTCGCGATTTTCTTTTTGGACGCGAACCGGACTACACCGATGGCATTGCAAACGGGCCTGATGAAATTCGAAAGGCGGTCCGCTTCGAGGTCAAGAACGGCGCAGACGTAATCAAGGCTGCAGTCTCGGGCGGCGTATTATCTCTGACTGATGAAGTGGACGTTCCCCAATTGACGCCTGCTGAAATCGCCGCGCTTGTTGATGAATCGCATCGGTTGCGAAAAAAAGTCGCGGTCCATTGTCACGGGGACTCCGTTGCCCGTGAGGCCATCGAAGCCGGCGTCGATTCAATTGAGCACGGCTCTTTTATGAAGCCGGACACCCTTACTATGATGAAGAAGAAAGGAACATTTCTTACCCCCACACTGATGGCCAGCGAATGGATCATGGGTAAGATCGACAATTATCCGCCAGCCTTGCAGGCGAAAGCAACGGCGGCCACAGCGGCACGGTCAGAGATGTTTCGTAACGCGGTAAAGATGGGTATCAAGATTTCATTTGGAACCGACGCTGCAGTGTTTCCGCACGGGCAAAACGCAAAGGAATTCAAGTTGATGGTGGACCTGGGCATGACCCCAATCGATGCGTTGAAGTCGGCGACTGCAACCGACGCCGAGCTTTTGGGGATTGCTCAAAAGGTGGGCACATTGGAGAAGGGAAAATTAGCCGACGTGATTGTAGTGCCTGGCGATCCGGTTGCGGATATCACGGCGACGGAGCGCGTGTCGTTTGTTATGAAGGAAGGCAGAATCATTCGCCAGGGTCCTTCCGGAACGGAAAAGACCGAAATGAGGCCTTCACCGAACGTCTCCGGTATAGCTGATTGATATACTTTGAGTCTGCCGGGATGAGGTTTTGACAAACCGGATATCGCCGCTAAGTTCCGTGTCCCGCTCGCCCGATTGAGCGGGAATAATTAAGCAGGAGCCTCGTTGTGAATCAGCAACAGGCGTTTGAACTGCACCGAATCATGCAAACAAATCGAAGCAAACGTTATCGCGCCGCGGCGGAGCAAGTAGAACGTGCGAAGGATTACAGCCTCGCCGATTCGGTCGCGACACTGAAGAAATTCTCGCCCACCAAGTTTGATCAGACGGTGACGCTCTCGTTTCGGCTTGGTGTTGATCCGAAACAATCCGATCAGATGGTGCGTGGAACCTGCCCCCTGCCGCA
>JBPYFC010000021.1:0-18565 GCA_051984705.1 Chthoniobacterales bacterium
GGATACTACGAAGCCCTGCGGCAACTATGCGATCAATACGGCACTCTGTTGATCTTTGACGAAGTAATGACCGGGTTTCGCGTTGCGAAAGGAGGATACCAGGCGCTTTGTGGGATCAAACCGGACCTTACAGCTATGGGGAAAGTTATCGGCGGCGGTCTACCGGTCGGAGCCTTTGGCGGCCGGAACGACATCATGCAGAAACTCTCTCCCGAAGGCCCTGTGTACCAGGCCGGCACGTTATCGGGTAACCCGCTGGCAATGGCGGCCGGGCTGGCTCAGCTTCGCGAACTGGAGACAACCGATGGTTGGTCGAAGCTAGAGAAAATAGGGAAACAGATGGAACTCGGTGTCCGCGATATTCTCGAGCGAACGGGAAAGAACTATCAGTTCCACCGAATAGGCTCGATGTTCTGCCTCTTCTTTACAGAACAGCCGGTCTGGAATCTTGCGGACGCAATGAAGTCAGATCTCAAAGCGTTCGCGCGTTATTTCCATTTTTGCTTGGAGAACGGGATCTATTTTGCGCCGTCACAGTTTGAGGCAGGGTTTCTCTGCACGGCGCACACGGACCAGGATTTGGAGAGGACGCTGGAAATCGTCGGACGATTCATGAATGAAGCGTGATGGCTAGAACCAATGGGACCTATGGGACCAATGAGCGCAGATAGTCGTACGAATAAATACCGGACGAGTGGCCATCTTTCCATTCGGGCTGGATGGCGTAGCCACCGACTACGCGACAACTCTTGAGCTCGAAGCTGGCAGGGACATGGCGCGGGTTACCCCCGTAAACGTTGCCAGTAAGATCTTTTTCACCTGCGCATTCGGCACAAGGGCAACGTTTTCGTAAAGTCTCGAGTTGAATATACGTCTCCGTGCCGTCACTCCAACGAAGTGCCAGTTCTTTCCCGATCGGGGTCATCTCTGCAAGCTGAAGGGGCATGGAGGAGGCAGAATACAGGAGACAGGAGACAGTATACAGGAGACAGAAGGTTAGAACAGCGCGCCTCTCCCGTATTCTGTATTCCGTCTCCAGTATTCTCCCTTAATTGACTCCCTCTCCTATAAAGCTTAGAAAATGCAGATGAGCATCAGCTATTTCGCCGATTGCACGGCCCTGGTTACAGGTGCCTCGGCCGGGATCGGCCGCGAGTTCGCGCGGCAGCTCGCACCGGTAGTTCACACATTAGTTCTGGTGGCGCGGCGCGATGATCGCCTCAAAGCGCTTGAACTTGAATTGAAGATAATTAATCCAAAGCTCGAAGTGTTTTGTCGCCAGGTTGATCTCGGCAATCGTTCAGAGCTGGAAAGATTTTGCGGCTGGCTGGATGAAAGCGATCTGGCAATCGATCTGCTGATCAACAACGCGGGCCTGGGCGATTACGGTTTCTTTATCGACAGCGAATGGGACAGGATTCAGGCGATGCTGGACGTCAATATCACCGCACTCACTTATCTGACCTATCGAATTCTACCTGGGATGCGCCGGTCAGGTTGTGGAGCGATTCTGAATGTGAGTTCAGTAGCCGGCCTCTTCCCGGTTCCGCGAGTCGCTGTCTATGCGGCTACGAAAGCCTATGTTAACAGCTTGAGCGAAGCTTTGCGGGCTGAACTTCGAAACTCTAATATCTCGGTAACGACGCTGTGCCCGGGGCCAACTCCGACCGAATTCTCTGAAGTGGCGCGACGCGCAACTGGGGAGCCGGCCGCCGGGGGACCAGACTTCTTAACAGTGCCCGTTCAAGAGGTAGTGCACCAAGGGCTAATGGCTGTGTCGCGCGATCGAGCAAGGGTTATCCCAGGGACTGCTCTTAACCTTATAATGACGGCAGTGGCGTTTCTACCAATGTTCGTTTTGCGACTGCTGCTGAACGTCCGCGCCGGCCGTCCAACACCGATCCCGCAGGCGACTTCTTTTGACTACGAAACCTCGTCGACCGGACGCTGAGCGCAGATGGCGTTGATTAAGTTCTACTATTTCCTTTTCGGGCTGGTTGCGATTGTCGGCGGAGCAATGGGTTACGCCAGGGCTCAGAGTAAAGCTTCCTTGATTGCCGGTGGAATCAGTGGCGCGCTCTTAATCCTGGCCGGGCTGCTGATGCCAAGCCTGGTTGGATCGATCCTGGCACTGGTAGTGTCGCTTCTGCTACTCGCGTACTTTGCTCGATCGTACGTCGCCAAGCGCAAGCCGATGCCGGCGATTCCAATGATTGCTTTCAGCGCCATCGGCCTTGTTTTGAGCGTAATCGCCATCAGCATGTTACATGGCAGCTGACCACCCCCGCACGGAAACAGAAGTGTCGGCGTGTCGGCGTATCGGCGTATCGGTCAGCGCAGCCGGGAGCATGCCGATCAAAATTGCCGTATCGCCGTTTCGCCGTCTCCGCTTTCGCCAATCGACTCGCAACTGCTTTAGCGCGGGAGGAAGCCGCGGCGGACAACGTGCCGTCGCACTAGGACGTACACTAGCGGCCGGCGTCGCAACGATGATACTTTGCGGTTGCCCTGTTTCTTTCAATCCGACGCCAACACCAACGCCAACGCCGTTCCCCAGTCCGACGCCGACTCCAACGCCGCTACCGGAAACTTTCATTCCATCCACCAAAATGGAAACCGCAAAGCTCTTCAATGGTTTGGAAATTCATTCAAAAGTTTCTACCGTCGAAGGACCGCCGGCGATTGTTGGCCGGAAGACACCGGACGCCTATCTCTTAAATCTCGATGTAAAGATCCAAGTCCCGAAACCAGCCGACACACTTGCAGAGCTACAAGCTGCTGATCCGGATGTTGATGCAGCCTTACCCGGCCTGAAAGAACGATTGGCGACAGCAAAAGTCTCCAATTTTTATCACGCTCTTTATCAACTCAAGGTTGACGTTGTGAATCGCCAGCTGGTCCGGCTCGACCAGATCGTATCGCGTCACAACTTTTTCGATTGTAACACGATCCTTGAGATCAAAGACCCGAACACAAATCGGAAAGCGCTCTTAATCCAGAGTGACATGGACGTCAATGCCGACGGTTCTGATTCCGACCGTTACCAGGAGGTCGACGGTTCCTATTTGAATTTTCAACCGTTCACCAGCTATCGATGGCCCAAGAAGACTGATAAACCAAGTCAGTTCCTGGCGACGCGAGAAGAGAAACTGAAACAGCTATCGATAGAATTTGGCGCAAAAACCACGACTACAGAGCGAAAGAAAGTTCTGAAAGATCAGATCGACGAACTTCAACGAGAAATCGACGATTTGAAAAAATTCAGTTTCCTGGTGTCAAAACTCGATCCGTTTGTTGTGTTGCCCGGTTTCATGTTGCGGCAAACGAATTACCCATACGTGTCCAAGCTTGGTGATTACGTTGTCGTTCTGTTCAAAGGAAAACTGTATCCCGCCCTGCTGGGCGATGTCGGACCGTCATACAAGATTGGAGAAGCGTCGATGCGGATCTGTTCGGAGCTCGATCCCCGCTCCAACGCCTATAATCGGCCGTCGAGTAATTTGGATATTACCTACATCGTTTTCCCCGGATCTGCCGAAGGGCCACCGGGACCGCCAGATCTCAAGAAGCTGCACGACCGTTGCGCGGCGCTTCTGAACGAGGTTGGCGGTTACATGGGCGACCTTTGGATGTGGGAAGATCTGTTAGCGAAACCTTCGCCGTCGCCGGCGCCGACGGTTGCCGCGTCGGTTTCGGCGAGCCCGGGCGCAAGCGCGCCGACCACCACAAGTGCGCCGGCCAGTCCAAGTGGATCGCCTTCCGCGAACGCGGCGGCTTCGCCACGTCATTGATGGCACTGGAGTTGCAACGCGCACGAGGGCGGAATCAAACAGAAGGTCGCAAAGGAAATTGAGATTTTTGATTGGATCTTGCTTTCTTTTTACCTCTTCGCGCTCTTCTGTTCGTTTTTCGGCGAGCAACGCGCACGAGTCCGCCATGGCGAGGATAAAGCTCAGCGCTACCAATCGCGTAGCGTGGTCCGAAAGCGGTAGGGTCGTGCTTCGGCTCATGCGGCAGCTAGCTCTTACAGCTACCTCTTGGCAATGGTAAATTGGCCGGTTACATTTAGCAGATGCAAAGTTGCCAGTTCACTTTTGCTGTTCACGTGATGGCTGTGCTTGCATTGAAGAAAGATCAATGCTGCTCGTCGACCAAACTTGCGATGACGGTCAACACAAATCCGGTGGTGATCCGGCGCCTCTTGATCGATTTACAGGAAGCGAACTTGATCTGGACCGAACGCGGACCTGCCGGAGGGGCGTGTCTGGCCAAGAAACCGGAAAAGATAACGCTCCTGGAAATCTATCGAGCAGTAAATCCGCATGATATGTTTGGTGGTCATCCCAAACAACCTTCTCAGCAGTGTCCGGTTGGGCGCGAGATCCCACGTGTAATGGACAATCTTCGGCAACGGATAACCCAGGCAAAGGAACGAGAGCTGAAACGAATAACATTGGCAACGGTGTTGCGCGAGTTGGGCTGTAGGGCGACAGGCCTCGCCGCCGGAACGCCAAGGTAATGAGGCGGTTGAAGGCGGGGCTAAATATGTAATAGTTTCAGTTACATTATGCTTTCTCAATTTGATCCTGCGTGGTCCAAGACGCTGTTCACAGGCGATTCTGCTGAACCGATTCCGCCTGTCCAAGCCACGGGTAATGACGACGCGTTGGATGCCTATTCTAACACCGTCAGCCGGGCGGCAAGCCAGGTTTCGCCTGCCGTCGTCCATATACGAGTGAAGACCGGCCCGCGGCGCGGAGAAGGTGGTGGCAGCGGATTCGTGATCGCACCTGACGGTTTCATTCTCACGAACAGCCATGTAGTCCACGAAGCTAAGGCGATTGAGGTGACTCTGGCTGACGCTCGAACGTTCGACGCGGCGTTAGTCGGAGAAGACCCAGACACAGATCTAGCCGTTCTGCGAATTAACGCGGGACAACTACCTTTCCTGTTGTTCGCCAACTCGAAAGGGTTGCGGATTGGTCAGATCGCGATTGCGATCGGTAGCCCTTACGGCTTTCAACAAACTTTGACCGCGGGAGTGGTAAGCGCACTCGGACGATCGATGCGCGCTGAGTCCGGCAGACTCATGGACGACATTATTCAAACAGACGCGGCTCTGAACCCCGGGAATTCGGGCGGTCCGTTGGTTAATTCTTCCGGGCAGGTCATCGGCGTCAACACGGCGGTGATCCTTCCCGCTCAAGGGCTCTGCTTTGCGATCGCCTCCAATACTGCCCAGTTAGTAGCGGGTTGGTTGATTCATGATGGCAAGATCCGGCGCAGCTATCTGGGCCTGGCAGGCCAAAATATAACGATTCATCCTCGATTGGTTCGGCATCATAAATTAACGCGCAACCAGGGAATCCTGGTTGTCGGAGTTGAACCAAGCAGTCCGGCAGAAAGAGCAGGACTCACTGAAGGAGACAACATCGTCGCCTTTAAAGGCGCTCCGATCTCTAGCATCGACGATTTGCACCGATTGCTTGTAGGCAACGAGATCGGAGTAGAATCGATTTTGACGGTGCTCCGTGGCGTCGAAAGGTTGGAGCTGCCTGTGACGCCTGGGGAGCGGTGAGGCGAATTGGGACCATTAATAGATTAGAAACTTCCAGCTTCATCCGCCATTGGCGGACTGAGCCTCTAGCTCGACGAATTGTTTCGTGCGACCATCCTGCGCAGATCAATCGAATGTTTGATGCTGCATCTTGGACTAAACTAGCTTAACTCCGGGGATGGCCATCGATCTGGGTCGTATCATCGATCTCTTCTCTGAAAATTTCGACAAATTCGGCGAACTTGGAGCTTCGATTTGTATCTGGCACGACGGACGCAGGGTCCTGAATCTTGCAGATGGTTTTTGGGACCGGGAGAAGACCGTTTCCTGGTCGGCGCAGACGCCGGTGTTGATCTGGTCGGCAACCAAAGGATTGGCTTCAGCCTGCCTGCTTCATGCTTTAAGCCGACAAAATATTTCGTTGGAGCGGCTAGTAGTCGATTTCTGGCCAGAATATGATCGAAACGGAAAGGGCCAGACAACCCTGTTGCACGTCCTTTCCCATCAAGCGGGGCAACCAGCTCTTCGTGATGATTCGATCTCAGTGTTGGATCACCAGGCAGTTGCGGAGCAACTCGCTGCGCAGGAGCCTTTTTGGGTTCCCGGAGAAGCGCATGGATATCATCCCCGAACCTATGGATTTCTGGTGGACGAACTTTTACGCCGAATCACGCAATGTACGGATATTGGCGCCTATTTTCGCGAGACTTTCACGAATCCATTCAAGCTGGATCTCTGGATCGGCGCCCCTGAATCTGTTCTTGAAGGCATTGCGCCAGTCCATGCTCCGCGAAAGGCGCGAACTCAAAACAAGGAAGAGGACAGGTTTTACGAAGCTCTGGCGTCGCCCGGATCGCTGGCCAGTGAATCGTTCTCTACGCCCGCTGGGTTTCGGGCTCCGTCCCTCATGAATGATCCAAAGATTAGGATGCATCCGATCCCCTCATTTGGTGGTATCGGGACCGCTGAATCGCTTGCTCAGTTCTACTATCTCTTCGGCTCCGGTGAACTACTCGATACAAACACAATCGAGCAGGTCTCAAAGTTACAGTGCTCAGGCGAAGATCGGGTGTTGTTAATACCAACTGCTTTTGGCGCTGGTTTCATGAAAGACCCAGTCGAAAATCACAACAAGAGTCGCTCTGTTTTCGGACCGTCGTTAACTGCATTTGGTCAACCCGGAGCGGGCGGCAGCAACGGGTTCTTTGACCCCGAGAATAAAGTGGCATTTGCGTACGTCATGAACCAGATGGAACCTGGGCTGTTTCCAAATCGGAAGTCGCTCCGGATCGTGAAAGAGTTCTATGATCGATGTTTATAATGAAGAATTCATCGTCGAAACTGCGGGCAAAGGATTCTATGAAATTACAGATCGTATTTCTACCGCGGTTGACAAAAGTGGGGTTCGAAACGGGATCGCGATCATCTTTATTCAACATACTAGTGCCAGCCTGATCATTTTCGAGAACGCTGATCCGACCGCTCGCAGAGATCTGGAGCGCTTTTTTGCGCGCCTGGTTCCGGAAGGTACTCGCGACTACACACACAGCGCCGAGGGGCCCGACGATATGCCAAGCCACATTCGCATGGTTCTGACACGAACATCCGAGACCATTCCAATTGTTAAAGGATCTCTTCGACTTGGGACCTGGCAGGGTGTCTTCATTTACGAGCACCGACGGCGCTCAGAGCTACGGTCGATCGCAGTTAGTGTGATAGGGAGTGCGTTGTAAGATGACGGGGCCGCATTCGCAGAGCTTCGGCGCACCAAGCCCTTCTTCCCAAAGTTTCAGCTCCACGCCGCCGGCTTCGCAAAGCTCGGGCGTGATGAGAGTCCCGGAAGAACCTATACTCATCCTGTCGGATCTCCACATGGGGCACCGCGCTTCCCGGATAAAGGATCCCGAACAACTGGCGCCATTGCTAAGCGGAATTCGTTCCGTGGTGTTTAATGGCGACACTGCAGAGATGCGCCATGAAGAGGATCGGCCGATTGGACGCAAACTGGCGGCGGATCTGGCCAAGATGTGTCATCACCTGGGAACAAAACCATTTTTTATAAATGGAAATCATGATCCAACAATTTCACATATAAACCATTTCGACCTGGCCTCTGACGCCATACTGGTGACGCACGGCGATGTTCTCTTTTTCGGTGTGACGCCGTGGAGCCGAGAAGCAGCGCACTATCGCAGGAAGCATCAAGAAATCTTGGATGGCCTCGACCAGGAAAACTTGTCAGATTTCGAAGAACGATTGCGGGCAACAAAACAGACTGCGCTTGAGCTGCAGATGGTCGAGGCGCCTTTGACTAAATCTCGATTACCGGGTCTGCGATTGGCTCTAAGCCAGCTCTGGCCGCCCTTGCGTCCTTTCAAAATTTTGAAAGCGTGGCAAGAAACGCCGAAGCGGGCGGTCGAACTCGCAAACATTTTTCGACCGAAAGCACGATTTGTTATCATTGGCCACACTCATTTCCCGGGCGCCTGGAAAAAGTCCGAGCGGGTCGTGATCAATACCGGCAGCTTTATCCCGTATTTTCCGGCTCATGGCGCGCTGGTTGAGCGAGACCGTCTTGAAGTCCGGCAGATTGATCTTCGACAGGGGAAATTCTGCTTTGGGAAAGAGATTGGAAGTTTTGCGCTGCGTTAGAGGTAAGGCGTTCGACCGTAACGCCGAAGTCTTGCTGAGCCGTTGCGGATATGTTCTAAAAGATCATTCCGATCCCTATGCAAACCTCTTACGTCGCGCTTCTTCGAGGAATCAATCTCGCCTCAAAAAATAGGCTGCCGATGAAAACACTCGAAAAAATGTTCAGCGATGCGGGATGTGATGGGGTGCGCAGCTACATCCAGAGCGGAAACGTTTTTTTTCGCGCGAATAAGACTTTGGCAGGGAAATTATCAAACCACATCAAAGCACAGATCCTGGAAAGCTTCGGGTTTCGAATACCGGTCATTTTGCGGTCAGCCGTACAAATGGCAGAAACGGTCAACGGCAACCCGTTCGTTAATGACGAGGCGATGACCGATATGCTCCATGTGATGTTTCTGGCCAACCAACCTAGCCAAGAACGAATTGCTGCTCTCGACCATGACCGTTTCCTTCCGGACGAATTCGTTGTACGGGGAGCCGAGATCTATCTTCGTCTTCCAACTGGCGTCGCACGCTCGAAACTGACGAATGCCTATTTCGACTCGAAGTTGGCGACAGTTAGCACTAGCCGGAATTGGAGGACGGTAAATAAATTGCTGGAGATGATGCAGGAGTGAAACGCCGGCAGCTCCGAGAAGGAGGTTGTACCTCGCGCGGCTTGCGGCCTAACCGTGGACATATACGCGCGGGTAGGGTTCGCGCTCCTGCGCGACCTGGACCCAACGCGTGCCATGCGCGAAGCCAAGATCGACCTCAAGAAGCCGCGCTCTATCGTGAATACAACTCGACGACGAGCTGCTCGTTCACGATCGGGGCAATTTCTTCGCGGGATGGTATCCGCATGACTTTGCCCTGGAATTGGTCCTTATCGGCAACCAACCAGTCTGGAACCGGCTGAATCTGGGTAAGCTCCAAGTTACGAGTCACTAAACGTCGCGAACCTGGCTTATCCTTGATGGCCACCAGATCTCCGGCTTTCACATTGTACGAGGCGACGTTCACCTTACGATTATTGACCGTGACGTGTCCGTGCGAAACTAGCTGGCGTGCCGCGCCGCGGGAATTGGCGAATCCCATCCGATAAACAACATTGTCCAGTCGCGTCTCCAACATCTGCAACAACGTTTCGCCGGTGACACCGCGCTTCTTTAACGCCGTGTTGAAGTAGCGACGGAACTGTCGCTCCATCAAACCGTACTGAAACCGGAGCTTTTGTTTTTCCGCCAACGCGCTCGCGTAATCGGATTGTTTCCGACGAGAACCTTTTGGACCGTGCATTCCCGGCGGATAATTCTTCCGCTCAAGTGCCTTGCTCGGACCAAACAGAGCGACGCCGAACCGACGACTAATTTTCGATTTAGGACCAGTATAACGAGCCATGATGGGAGAATTCTTTCTGTTGGTCAGACGCGCCGTTGCTTGGGAGGACGGCATCCATTATGCGGAACTGGAGTGACATCACGAATCACGGAGATGTCCAGACCGATCGCTTGAATCGCGCGAACCGCAGATTCACGACCAGCGCCCGGGCCCTTAACCAGGACTTCTACTTCTTTCAAGCCGTGCCCCATCGCCTGCCGACAGGCATCCTGAGCGACAAGCTGCGCGGCGTACGCTGTGCTCTTGCGTGAGCCTTTAAAGCCTACCTTACCGGCGCTAGACCATCCGATGATGTTTCCGGAGAGGTCAGAGATCGAAACAATTGTGTTGTTAAAAGTCGCGAGAATGTGCGCAACTCCAGTAGAAACATTCTTGCTCCCCTTCGCCTTAATGATTTTCGGTTTGTCCGCTTCGCCAGGCTCAAGCGAAAGAGTTGCTGCCGCGGTTGCCGGCTTCGATTCAGTTTCCTTTTTCGCAGGTTTTGCCTTCGTACTCCTAGCAGGTTTCGCTTCAGGAGCGGCAGGCGCATGTGCCTGTGCTGTTGGAGCTGAAGCCGATGCAGCCTCTGCCGGTGCGGCCGGCGTTTGGGGCTCAGGCGTTGGTGTTGGAGTCGTATTTTCGTCAGCCATTCTCTTGTTCCGTTCGATTAGACTTTTCCGGCCTTCGCGTCTTTGTTGCGCTGCACGCCGACGGTCTTACGTGGCCCCTTGCGAGTACGGGCGTTAGTTGAAGTCCGTTGGCCGCGGACCGGTAGGCCTCGGATATGCCGGAGCCCGCGGTAGCACTTAATCGCCTGCAAGCGTTTGAGATTCCCTTGAATCTCTCTTCGCAGGTCACCTTCGATCAGCAGTCCGCTCGCGTTGATCGCGTGGACGATATCGCCCAGCTGTTCCGGTGTCAGATTTTTGGCTCGCAGGTTGGGGTCGATATTCGCCTGCTCGAGAATCTTTTTCGCTGTTCTGGGCCCCAAGCCGTAAATGTAGGGCAACGAAGCTTCAATTCGCTTCTCTCCAGGTATCTCCACTCCAAGTAATCGAGGCATATTAAGTATATCCAGGCAGACAACTAGCCTTGTCGTTGTTTATGCCGCGGGTTCTTGCAAACCACGCGGACGACATTTTTCCGCTTCACTATTTTGCAGCTCTCACAGAACCGCTTCACTGAAGGTCGTACTTTCATCTAAAATCTAAATTAATCTTTGGGTGTTGGCGGCAGCCCCAAAAGTTTTCGGGGTTACAGTCCAAAGCCATCTCGGGCGCTAAGGACAAAAAAACGCACCCCACGGAACCCTGGCTCGCGCAGGAGCGTTTCAACACTATTTTCACCTTACTTATGCCGGAAGGTAATTCGGCCTTTCGTCAGGTCGTAAGGAGACATCTCTACCATAACTTTGTCTCCTGGCAAGATCCGAATAAAATGCAAACGCATTTTTCCCGAGATATGCGCCAGGATGCGATGCCCATTGGGTAATTCCACCCGGAACATCGTATTCGGAAGCAATTCTACGACCTTGCCTTCAACTTCGATGACGTCTTTTCGCGCCATGTCAAGATTTCTGGTTCACCTTTCGTTACGAGGTCGGTGTGCTCAAAATGGGCAGAGGGTGAATGATCTGCCGTGACGACTGTCCAATCGTCGTCGAGCACCTTAACCGCCGCGCCACCCAAATTAACCATCGGCTCGATCGCAAGCGTCATCCCAGCCCTTAGCTTTGCCGTCGTTCCTGCTGTCCGGTAATTTGGAATTTGGGGCTCTTCATGGAGTCGTCTTCCAACCCCGTGACCTACAAACTCGCGCACAACACTGAACCCGTTCGATTCGACCTCGTCCTGAATAGCCGCGCAGACGTCGCTTAATCGGCGTCCCTCCCGTACCTTTTCGATACCCTTGTGAAGCGCATCTTCGGTCGCCGTCAAAAGCCGCTGGACGTCGTCACTGACTATCCCGACAGGCACAGTTGCGGCGGTGTCTCCAACTAAACCGTTCAGGATTACTCCGACGTCCAGCTTAACAATATCGCCATACTGGATGCGCCTCGGTCCACCGATTCCGTGTACGACCTCCTCATTAACTGAAATACAAATCGTTCCGGGGAACTGTCGATAGCCGAGAAATGCGCTTTTACAGCCTGCATCCTCCATCAGTCGCGCTGCTGCTTCGTCCACGTCTTTAGTGCTGATTCCAGGACAAAGCATCGCGGAAAGATCCTGCAGAATACGGCTCGCCAGCTTACAGGAGGCCCGCATCTTTTCGATTTCCGCTGCTGTCTTAATTGGAATCATCCCTCTATAAGTCGTTCTATATCATGGGAGATAGCTCCGGCCTCGCGGTCTCCATTTACGCGGGCCAATATACCCGCTCTCTCGTAAAAGTCTGTTACGGGAAGCGTTTTATTCCGATATTCCTCCATGCGGCACGCAAGCGCGGCCTGGTTGTCATCCGCCCTGTTTTCCAGCCGGCCGCCGCAATTCGGGCACGGCCCACTTGGATCCTTAACATGTCTGCCGAGACTCACCGCCTTACCGCATTGCGTGCAGGTCAAGCGAAGTGCCATCCTGCTGTAGATGGTTTGTTCGGGCAGCTCGAGAAAGATTGCCAGGTCAAGCAGCTGTCCCCGCGCCTTCAGCAACTGATCGAAGCACTCATCCTGTACAACCGTCCGGGGAAAGCCATCGAGGAGAAACGATCCATCAATCCTGGTGAGCCAAGTTTGGACATCATCTGGAGCCAATCCTCGCGCCCGAATGATTTTCCGGGCCCTGAGACCGAGCGGCGTGCCGTTCTTGGCTTCGGCCCGCAAAATTGCGCCAGTAGAGGTAGTAGGAATACCAAACCGTTTCCGTATAAAATCCGCCTGGGTTCCTTTTCCGGAAGCGGGCGGACCTAGAAGCAGGAGTCGGTTCTTCACTCCTACCCGTGATTAAAGAATACCCAAACGGTGACACCGGCAATTGCTACAATCGCCAGCGAGATCCACATCCACAAAAGAGCGGCCTCGTTAACGAATTTACCGGTGCTGCCAACCGTCCGTTCGAATCGGCCACGGATCCTTCCTTTGCGCAAGAAACCATCGTAGTGCCGTTGAATCAGATGGGTCTCTACTTGCCGCATCGTGTCCAGCAAAACGCCGACAATGATCAGAATACTAGTTCCGCCAAAGAACCGGGCAGTCGCCCGCGGCACACCAAGCAGGATGATCATCGTTTCAGGAATCACAGCGATGATCGTCAAGAAAAGCGCACCAGCAAAGGTAAGCCGAGTCAGCGTAAACTCGAGAAAATCGGCGGTGGGCTTGCCTGGACGATAGCCTGGAATGTAACCATTGTACTTCTTCAGGTCGTCCGCGATCTGGGTTGGCTGGAACTGAATTGCCACCCAGAAATAACTGAAGAAAAAGATCAACACGGCGGTCATTGCGTAGTACAGCCAACCGCCGGATAACGCGTTTGCCAGGTTAGCAGCCCACTCTCTATGCCCGGGCACCATGCTTAGAATGGTGGACGGGAACATCAGGATCGCCTGGGCAAAAATGATTGGCATGACCCCAACGCCATTAACCTTCAGCGGAAGAAACTGTGTTTGTCCGCCATAGACTTTGCGGCCAACGACGCGCTTTGCGTATTGGATACTAATCTTACGTTGACCTTGGGTCAGAGCAATAACCGCAGCGATGACGATCACTAAAAACGCAATCATCACAACGAGCACCATTGGACTAACTCTGGCCGGACCGCCGCCGGTTGGAACAAACGTATTCCACACCTGAACCAGAGCCCCTGGCAGAGTCGCTACGATACCAACAGTAATGACCATAGAGATACCGTTGCCGACACCGCGCTCGGTGATCTGGTCTCCCAGCCACATCAGAAACATTGTTCCAGCCGACAAACAAACGACCGAAACGAACAGGAAGCCCATTCCGGGATTCGGAACAAGCGGCCCCAGCCGTGCCGTGATACTACCGATTCCCTGCAGAAACGGATTGGACTCAGGATTTTCCAAAGAAAGCGACAGCAGCCAACCCTGGAAAATGCAGAGGCCCAGTGTGACGAAGCGAGTGTATTGGTTGATCTTTTGGCGGCCACCGTCTTCGCGAGCCAGCTTGTTTAGGCGAGGAACAACCGCCGTCAGCAGCTGCATCATGATCGATGCGCTGATGTAGGGCATGATACCAAGCGAAAAGATCGCGCAATGACTCAGTGCGCCTCCGGCAAAAACATTAAGCAACCCTGCGACTCCACCTCCGGTGGCGCTTGACGTCGCTTGGCGGAACCACTCATTCAACACATAGGCGTTGACCCCAGGAATGGTGATCGCTGCACCGGCCCGGACAACAACGAGAACGGCAATGGTAAAAAGAATCCTGGAGCGCAATTCCGGGATCTTGAAGATATTGGTGAAAGCGGAAATCATGAACGGAGACTTTTGCTATTCCTGGCGATTAACCACGAATAACCACTGATCCTCCAGCTCGCTCGATTTGCGCTCGCGCTGCCCCGCTGAATTTATCGGCTTCGACCGTCAGCTTTTTGCTCAATTCACCACGCGCAAGGATCTTCACACCATCAAACTTCCCGCTGACAAATCCTTTGTCGCGCAGAAGCTGCTCGTTGACGTGAGTATCCGCGTCGAGTTCGTTCAGGTCACCGACATTGACGATCGCGTAGACCGTTTTGAATTCGGCGTGGTTGAATCCCCGCTTCGGCAGCCGGCGAATCAACGGCATCTGTCCGCCCTCGAACCCGAGGCGAAGACTTCCGCCGGAACGCGCTTTTTGTCCTTTGTGTCCCTTTCCGCTCGTCTTGCCATGACCAGAACTCTCGCCGCAGCCGAGCCTCTTGGTGCGATGCTTCGCACCTGGACGAGGTTTTAGTTCGTGTAACCGCATAACAATAATAAAATTCGAAGGGCGACTCAAGGTCGTCCTGATTTACTCCTTACCGCGCAACTTTAGGATATCCTGTCTCTGCCGCAAGCCGCGCAAAGCTTCAATGGTCGCTTTCACCACATTTGCGTGATTGCTCGAGCCGAGCGATTTGGCGAGAACATCCTTAATTCCGGCAGCTTCCACAACCGCGCGGACACCTCCGCCGGCTATGACTCCGGTACCTGGCGATGCCGGGCGCAAGAGTACTCTGCCACCGCCAAATTCTCCAATCACTTCATGAGGGATGGTGTTTTCGCGCACAGCGACCGACACCATCGACTTACGGGCAGATTCAGACGCCTTTCGAATCGCTTCCGCCACTTCGTTAGCTTTACCAAATCCGTACCCTACGCGTCCCTTGTGATCTCCCGTGACGATTAACGCGCTGAAACTGAACCGGCGTCCGCCCTTTACCACTTTGGCGCATCTGTTGATGAACACCACCTTTTCGGTCGTATCACTGGTAGGAGCGGTGCGCTCGCTCGATCTATCGCTGCGACGATGTCTTACTTCAGTTGCCATATTTTGTTTTCATTACAAGAGCCAACATTTTGCCGGCTCTCTCCAACATCAAAACTCCAATCCAGCAGCGCGGGCTGCTTCCGCCAGCGCCTTCACTTTACCGTGATAGGTGAATCCTCCTCGATCAAACACCACGGCTTTCACGTTCTTCTGCAATGTGCGTTCCGCTACAAGCGATCCAACTTTCCCGGCCATTGCCACGTTTGCGTTGCTGCGACCTTTCCCACGCACACCCGCCTCAACGGTTGAGGCGAAGGCAACTGTTTTGCCTGCCTGATCGTCGACCACTTGCGCGTAAATGTGTTGACCCGAAAAATGAACAGCCAGACGGGGACGGTCCGCCACGCCATGTACACGCTTGCGAATCCGTTTATGTCTAAGTCGAACTCGATTAATCGTTGCCATCTTCTGTTTACCCCTCTATTGGACCGTCTTACCTTCCTTCCGGAGAATCTGTTCGCCGGTGTACCGAATTCCTTTGCCCTTGTACGGCTCCGGTGGGTAGTAGGACCGAATATCGGCAGCTACTTGGCCTACGACCTGTTTGTCGATCCCCTCAATTAAAATCTTGGTGCTTTCCTGTACCGTAATCTTGATCCCATCCGGAATCGGGAAAACGATCGGGTGCGAATAACCGAGGCTCAAATTCAGCTTCTTGCCTTGAACCTGGGCACGGAATCCGACCCCTTGAATTTCAAGGGATTTTTCGAACCCCTTGCTTACGCCAATCACCATGTTGTTAATGAGACTGCGCGAAAGCCCGTGAAGCGCCCGGACATTGCGGGCCTCTGTTGATCGATCCAGAACGGCTTCTTTCCCTTCCACCCGCAACTTAATCTGCCGCGGCAACACCCATTCCAGTTTTCCCTTAGGTCCTTCGACCTTCACTGATCCGCCGTCGGTAACAGCGAGCTTCACTTTGTCTGGAATTTCGATGCTTTTTTTACCGATACGAGACATTCCCAAATCCTCCTTACCAAACGACGGCAACAAGTTCTCCGCCTACCTTTTCTTTGCGTGCCTGACGGCCGGTAATAACGCCGCGTGACGTCGAAAGGATTGCCACACCCATTCCCCCCAACACTCGCGGTATATCTGCGGACCCCACGTATTTGCGAAGACCGGGCCGGCTCACCCGTCTCAATCCGCTAAGCGCAGGAACCCGGTTGACGAACTTCATCGTCACTTTGATCTGTGCAGGCTTAGCCTGTGTATCAATTTCAAACCCGGCTATGTAACCCTCTTGTTTAAGGATCTTGGCGATCTCTTCTTTCATTCGAGAATACGGAGCCGACACGTCGTTCCGGTTAGATCGGGCTGCGTTACGAAGCCTGGTCAAAAAATCTGCTATCGGGTCTGAAAGAATACTCATCAAACGTTCTCCTGCGCTAGCGTCGCCAGCTTCCGGTCGCTGAATGGCACGCCTAATTCCGTCAGAAGCGCCTTCGCTTCTTCATTGGTTTTCGCTGTAGTAACAATGGTAATATCGAAGCCGACGTTGCGCTTGATCTTGTCGAGCTCCACTTCCGGAAATATAGACTGGTCCTGCACACCTAGTGTGTAGTTGCCACGCCCATCAAACGCTTTGGCCGAGACACCGCGAAAATCTCGAATTCGGGGCAACGCCATTTTGATCAGACGCTCCAGGAATTCATACATGCGATCACCCCGCAAAGTCACTTTCGCTCCAATCGCTTGTCCCTTACGGAGCTTGAAATTGGAGATGCTCTTTTTTGATCTGGTTTCCGCGGGCTTCTGGCCGGTGACCAAAGAAAGCTCTCTTATCGCTTCCTCAAGAGCCTGCTTGGCATCGCTCGCTTGGGCCGAAATACAGGTATTAACGACCACCTTGTCGACCTTCGGGACTTGCAAGGTATTTTTGTACCCGAGCTTTTGCTGAAGCGCCGGTACGACTCTTTCCTTGTATTCCTTATGTAGCTCAGCTTGCATTTCTTACTCCTTCGGTCCCTTCTTAGCAGGCTGGGTCGCGTGCGCCCGAGCCAACTCGACATTCGAGATATGAATCGGCCCTTCGCGCGTAATGATCGCGCCATTCGGATGATCCTGAGACTTGCGTTGCGTCTTCTTAATCATGCGAACTCCCTCGATCAGCACCTGCTGTTTCTTAGCCAGGACCTGCAAAATCTTACCGGTCGCTCCCCGGTGGTTTCCGGAGATCACGCGAACCTCGTCGCCTTTCTTTACATGGAATCTCAATCTGCTCATAGGACCTCCGGGGCGAGCGAGATAATCTTCATGAAATTCTTCTCGCGCAATTCGCGAGCAACCGGGCCAAAGATACGGGTGCCGCGCGGATTCGAATCCTTGTCGATAATGACAATCGCATTGTTATCAAATCGCAGATAGGACCCGTCCTTGCGCTTGACTGGTTGGCGTGTGCGAACTACCACCGCACGAACAACTTCCCCTTTCTTGACGGTACCGCTGGTTGATGCTTCGCGAACGTGCGCACTAATCACATCGCCGACCGAAGCATACAACGTGGCCTTACCGATGACGCCAATCATCTTGGCCATTCTCGCGCCGGTGTTATCGGCGACATTTAACCTGGACCGAAGCTGAATCATTTTCTCGGCCTCCCTTTAGTGTTTCAGCACCTCGACCAGGCGCCAGCGTTTCAGCCGGCTCAGAGGACGGGTTTCTTCGATTCGAACCAGATCGCCGATAGCGCACTGCTTCTGTTCATCGTGTGCGTACAGTTTTTTTGTACGTTTTACGATCTTGCCAAATTTCGGATGCGGCACACGACGAACTACGGCGACAACAATCGTCTTTTCCATCTTGTTGGAAACGACCTCACCAACTCGCGTTTTCCGAAGATGCCGCTTCGGAAGGACAGACTGCTGCGCTTCCGGCGCCGTCTGCTTTTCAGCTTCTGTTGCCGGAACCGCCGTGGCAGTACCTTCAGCATTTACAGTCTCTTCACTCATAAATTCTCTTTTTCTTTACCCCTGGCTCTTGGCGAGCGCACGAGTCCGGCCATGGCCGGATAAAGCTCAGCCCTACCGACCTTGGGCCCCGGGCGCAGATGCGGGTGCCTGGCGCCCCGCAGCACGCTCCATTAAAACAGTCTCAATTCGGGCAACTTCGCGGCGATTAATTCTAATAACACTCGGTCTTTCCAGCGATCCGGTCTGTTGTTGGAGCCGAAAGTTAAAGATCTCTTTGCGCAGGTCGCGCCGTCGAGTGATCAGCTCTTCCGTACTCAGTTCCCGTAATTCTTTGATCTTCATCACACTATCCTCAATGCGCTCACGCAGCGGCGTGTTGCCGGGTCACAAATCGCGTACGCACTGGCAGCTTGGTCGCGGCCAACCGTAACGACTCGCGCGCGAGCGATTCTGGCACGCCATCAAGCTCAAAAATGATGTTGCCCGGCTTTACCGTAGCAACCCAGTATTCGGGATTCCCTTTCCCTTTTCCCATTCGGGTTTCTGGCGGACGCTGCGTAACCGATTTATCTGGGAAAATCTTAATCCAGAGCTTCCCTTTTCGTTTCATGT